>NZ_CAIWNH010000442.1 GCF_903913935.1 uncultured Mucilaginibacter sp. | reverse complement strand
TGTGGAAGGCAAAACTGACGACCTTGAAACTTATATCGAAGCGGCCAACATCACAGGCATGACTTATGTGATCATTCCCTCCATAAACGGGGAAGTGCTTAAAAGTGCGGATCAGTTTAAACAGGTAGCCGAAAAAATGAACAAGGCAGCTGAAATATGCAAAAAATCGGGCTTAAAGCTGGGCTATCATAACCATAATTTTGAATGGAAACCGGTTGACGGCACTACATTTTATGATGTGATATTAAAAGAAACCGATCCGGCACTGGTACACATGGAAATGGATATGTATTGGGTAGTTCGTGCCGGGCAGGACCCGATAAAACTATTTCAGCAGCACCCCGGCAGGTTTGCGCTTTGCCATTTAAAAGATATGGACAAAACCAACCATAACTTGAATACAGAGATTGGCAACGGCGCCATCGACTTTAAAAAGATCCTGAGCTATAAAAAACTGGCAGGTTTGGAACACTTTATCGTTGAACAGGAGAATTTTACCAATATAGATCCGATAGTGAGCATCAGCAAAAGCGCTGCTTATGTGAAGAATGTGTTAGGAGTATGATTGATTGATTAAGTTGATTGGGTTTAATTGAGTTGATTAAGTTTTTACGACTTTTCATTTAAAATCAAACAATGCCCAGCGACCATACCACCAATGAACTAATGAACTAATAAACTAAAATATGAAATATCCAGTATTACTCGCCGCATTATTGGCCGGCACTTCTTTTATGGCAAATGCGCAGCAGGCAAAACCTGAAGATACCGAAACATGGAATCCGGTTCCAAAAGTGGTAACCCCGGCAGCTAAGCCAGGTGACGCGCCATCTGACGCGATCATTTTATTTGATGGCACCAACCTTGACCAATGGGTACAAAATAATGATGGTTCGCCTGCAAAATGGGATGTGAAAGACGGCATCCTTACCGTAAATAAAAATTACGGCAATATTGAAACCAAAAAGGCTTTCACCAATTACCAGCTTCATATTGAATGGCGCGAACCTGTAGGCCTTGAAGGTGCCGGGCAGGGCCGCGGTAACAGCGGCGTGTTTTTAGCCTCGACAGGCAAAGGCGATGATGGTTATGAATTGCAGGTTTTGGATCCTTACAATAACAAAACCTATGTTAATGGCATGGCTGGCAGCATTTACAAACAAGCTATCCCTTTGGCGAACCCCGGAAGGCCAAACGGCGAATGGCAAACTTACGATGTGATCTGGACAGCCCCAACCTTTAATACGGATGGCTCCGTTAAAACGAAAGCCCTTGTAACCGTGTTGTTTAACGGCGTATTGGTTGAAAATAATTTTGAACTATGGGGGCCTACCTTATACATTGGTAAGCCTGAATACAAGGCCCACGGCGCTGCCCCTATAAAATTACAGGCCCACGGCGATAAAAGCATCCCGCTTAGCTACCGCAATATTTGGGTAAGGGAGCTGTAATTTGGTTCATGTTTGATAGTTCATGGTTCAAAATGCTAAAATAATTTTGTTGAAACGCAGTTTAAACCGTGAACTATTTTGAATGAACTTCATTATAAACTTGTTCATTGTTGATAATTCATTGCTTAAGCACAACGTTGAAGCTAACTATGAACTATCAACTATGAACCATGAACTGTGCCGTCTATGAAAAAAACATTGCTGTTACTTGCCGCATTCATCCTGTTAGCTGCTCAATTAAATGCCCAGGCTACCAAAGCTCCAGCTTATCCCTTAATTACACATAACACTTACTTCAGTATCTGGTCCTTCGGGGATACACTGAATGCGTCACCAACAAAACACTGGACGGGAAAAGATCAGCCACTGATCGGTTTAATTAAAGTGGATGGCGCCACTTACCGTTTTATGGGTAAAGAGCCTTTATATTATAAAACATTAATACCCGCGGCTGATGAAGCGCAATGGCAGGCTGCCTATACCGAAACAGAGCCCTCAGGCGATTGGACCGGAATTAGTTACGATGATAGCAAATGGAATAAAGGTTCGGCCCCCTTTACGGATGATAAGCAAGTTGCACAAACCTTATGGACCAGTAAGGATATTTGGGTGAGGCGCAAGTTTAATTTCTATAATACGGATATCAACAAGCTGGTTTTAAAACTTTATCATGACGACAATGTGGAAGTTTATTTAAACGGCGAGAAAATATATAATACTACCGGCTGGACCAGCGATTTTAAACTAATCCCTCTTAAGGAAAAAATTAAAAATAAAATTAAACAGGGCGAGAATGTGCTGGCTATCCATGTTGCCAATACAGCAGGCGGATCATACCTGGATGCCGGGCTGGTTGATGAAGTAAAACCATGGGCCAGCGATATTTTATTGGCCAAACAAAAAAGCGTAGTGGTAAATGCCACCCAAACCATTTATAATTTTAAATGTGTGGGGATCGATCTGGAGGTAACTTTCACATCCCCTTTATTGATGAACGACCTGGATGTGTTTTCGAGGCCGGTTTCTTACATCAGTTATAAAGTAAAAGCTAATGACGGTAGGAACCACGATGTAAAAGTGTTCCTGGCAGCATCCAGCGATATTGCTGTTAATATACCTTCACAAGAAGTTTCAGCGAAGAAATATACCGCATCGGGATTGTCTGTTTTAAAGGCTGGTACAACGGCTCAGCCCGTTTTAAAGAAAAAGGGCGACGACCTGCGGATAGATTGGGGCTATATGTACGTGGCAGCCCCTAACTCAAAAAATACAGTTCAGTATATAACACCCGAGAATGAAGCATTAGGTTCATTTCTGTCAAAAAAATATACTTCAACAGCCAGTAAAGGCAAACAACTTTCACTCAATACAGTACTGAATTTTAGTAGCGTAGGCACAAGCCCGGTTGAAAAATCTGTAGAGATAGGGTATGACGACCTCTATTCTGTTCAGTATTTCGGGCAGAATTTAAAACCATGGTGGAAAGCTGACGGCAAGGAGACCATTGAAAAGGAATTAAGCCGGGCGGCAGCAGATTACTCATCAGTATTGAAAAAATGCGACAGCTTTAATAAAAGCATGTATGCGGACGCACTAAAATCAGGCGGCAAACACTATGCCGACCTGTGTGTACTGGCTTACAGGCAAAGCATAGCAGCCCACCAGCTTTTAAAAAGCCCGAAGGGCGAGCTCCTGTTTTTGTCGAAAGAAAACTTTAGCAATGGTTCAATCAATACGGTTGATGTAACCTATCCGTCGGCGCCTTTATACCTGATTTATAATCCGCATTTGCTGGAAGGGATGTTGAATGGTATTTTTCAATATTGTGAAAGCAGCGCCTGGCCCCATAATTTTGCAGCGCACGACCTTGGGACATACCCCGTTGCCAATGGCCAAACATACGGCGAAAATATGCCGGTTGAAGAATCGGGCAATATGATCATCCTGACAGCGGCCATTGTAAAAGCCGAAGGGAATGCAAATTATGCCAAAAAGCACTGGAAAACATTAACTAAATGGGCCGCCTATTTAAGCATAAATGGTATTGATCCAGGTAACCAGTTATGTACCGATGATTTTGCAGGCCACCTTGCCCGCAATGCCAACTTATCAGTAAAAGCTATTGTTGCGTTAGGCGCTTATGCAGACATGGCCAACAAGCTGGGTAAAAAGGCTGTAGCAAAAAACTACAGGAATTTTGCCCTTGCTGCGGCGGGTAAATGGCAAAGCCTGGCACAGGCAGGCGATCATTACAGCCTCGTTTTTGGCAGCAAAGATAGCTGGAGCCAGAAATATAACCTGGTATGGGATAAGGTTTTGGGCCTTCAATTATTTCCTCCGGCTATTTATAAAACCGAGATCAACTATTACCTTAACAAACAAAATACATTCGGCCTGCCGCTCGATAGCCGTAAAACCTATACCAAATCTGATTGGATCTTATGGACAGCAACTCTTGCAGATAACCCAAAAGACTTTAAAGCATTGATAGATCCTGTTTATAAATACGCAACAGAAACCCCAACCCGCGTTCCGCTCAGCGACTGGCACGAAACAACCGATGGTAAAATGGTGGGCTTCCAGTCACGTAGTGTTGTTGGTGGTTATTTTATGAAGCTTTTAAAAACTAAATGGGTTAAGTAAGCGTGTAATTTGCAACAATTGTACTACAACGATGAATAGCTAATTTAGCATTGCTGATTGTTAACAGAAAAAAG
>NZ_CAIWNH010000441.1 GCF_903913935.1 uncultured Mucilaginibacter sp. | reverse complement strand
GTGCAACTTATACAGGGTATACCTTCATCAATACTAAATTTACCGGTTGTTTGAATTATATGAAAGGATTTCAAACAATTCAAAGTTCCGGGAATACTTTCTAAACTTTTACCCGCAAAACAAAAAAACCTCCCGCTATCCGGGAGGTTTTTTTGTTTAATGACGTTTAATGAGGCAAGAATATAGCCCCAATGGCGCTACGTATTTAAAATGATGAGCAATAAGCGGTTTAAATTATCATTGATGGTAAATTATGCTGATACCGTTAATGGTAAGCGTAAATAAATAAACCCGATCATTTGATCGGGTTTATTTTTAGAGCTTTTCATGGTCTAAGCAGATAACAACATATGCGAGAGGTCTTCAGCGGGAACCGATAAAATTGCTTAAAGGCACAGTAAACAATGATACCGTTCGGTCGCGTTTAAATTTTTCATTGCTGCTGTAAGTTTTCCCGCCGGCAGTAACAAAGCATGAATTTATACTTGCATCAAATTTAGCTTCAGTATATTTTCGGTTATCCAGGGTAGTAAGGGTTACCGATTTAACGTAATACAAATACTTTTTATCTTCTTCGGGTATATTGGCTATAGCCGATTTAATGGCTTCTATATCAATAAGGCTATCCGGTACAGATGAGATAGCAACATCTTGAATGTTCAACTCCAGGATCTCATCGCGGGCAACATTTATTCCCCCAATAAGGTACGAGCCGTTGAAGCTGGTATTTGAATTTATCTTGGCACTATAGATAAGGCCATCACTTATTGGCGTAACAACCGGTGGTTTATTGTTTTTGGTGATCGCCTTCAATGTTCTCATGGTATAGGATGAGTCTTTGGGGTTGTAGGAAACAATATTTCCGGGTATCATAAACAGATCATAGGAAATATTAGAAACATCATTCATGAATTTTCGCGATTTGTAGGAACGGGGCAACTCTTCAACTATTACTTCGGGCTCGGCTTTTTTCGAATTATTATTTGCGGCAAATGCCCCGAAAGCGCCAGGTATTGCCAGGTTACCTGACGTTTGTGATCCTCCCTGCTGGCCAGAGATACCGTTGTCGCCTTTTCCCTTATTGACGGAAAAATGGGGTCCATCTACCAGTTTGACCTCATTTTTACTTTGACACGAATACAAAAAAGCAAAAGCAGCTATAAATAAGTAGGAGGGTTTTTTCATGATGTTTTTTAGCTATGATGTTTTTTTTAGAATAAAGTTTAACGCTGCTCAAATACCATTTTAAATATCCAATATCTATAGGTCATATTTGAAAAGCTTGTGATGGTTTGTTTTGTTGTTTAAATAGTATTTTCAATAATCATACCACCTGCCAAAACTAAGGGTTCCGAATTGCAAACTTTCAAATCAACAGCACAGGTATTTTTATTAAGTCAAATGCAAATTATTATTTTTTCGACACAAAAATAAATCGCTCAGCCATAAATCATTATCCCGGCTTATTTAAATAGGCTTAAATCGTAAATAAGCCATTGGTGAAATATTTAAATAACGGGGAATTGTG
>NZ_CAIWNH010000440.1 GCF_903913935.1 uncultured Mucilaginibacter sp. | reverse complement strand
TTCCCTGGTTAAGAAACCTGGCTTTTTGGATTTTATTAAATATTGGAAAGTCAGTCATACCGTTTATCGCCAGTTGCTTATCGCCTTATTATTTTTTGCATTGCTAAACAGTTCAGATGTATTCCTGCTTTTAAAGATCAAAGAAAACGGGTTTGGCGACACCACGGTTATTGGTATTTATGTTTTTTACAATTTTGTATACGCGGCATTCTCTTACCCTTTTGGCAAACTTGCCGATAAAATAGGGATGAAAAGCGTTTTAATTGCCGGGCTGCTGTTTTTTGTCGCTGTTTATGCCGGCATGGCAATTAATAAAAGTGAATTATTTTATTTTGTTCTATTCTTTTTATACGGCATTTATGCAGCCGCGACCGAAGGGATCACAAAAGCCTGGATCACTAATATCTGCAAAGAAAAAGACACGGCCACCGCGATCGGCATGTACACTTCTTTTCAAAGTATATGTACGCTGCTGGCCAGTTCGATAACCGGATTGGTGTGGTATGCCTATGGCGCAAAAACGGCATTGCTGATAACCGCCGGGGGCGTTTTTTTGATCATCCCCTACCTTTTATTATTAAAACCGGGTTACAAATTAAACGAGGTTGACGATACCAATTAAGTTTTATATAGCATAACGGGGCAAAAAACGCCGTTTATCCAGAATTTTAAACCTGGATTTTTTTTCAGGGAATCACTGCCATGTGCTCGATAGACTTATAAAGCTATCTATGGTAAAGCCGATCTGATCCGCGAAAGAATTAAATAGCCTAAACGCTATTGCAATATCAAGTGGCTTTTTTGGGAAATACCACAAACAAGTGTTTTATTGTGGTTTTTATTTAGAAATTTGGGCTGAAACGTGTAACACCACTTGTTACCGGTCATCTAAAACCAAAAAAACTGAATGAACCAGCAGGAAGCGAATATATTAACAGTAGATGGGTTAAATGTTAGTTATGGTAATTTCCAGGCGGTACAAAATGTCTCCTTCGATGTGCGTAAGGGCGAGATCTTCGGCCTGCTTGGACCAAACGGCGCAGGAAAAACCAGCACCCTTAGTGCGATTGAAGGCCTCCTGAAACCAGATTCGGGCACGGTAACCGTTGATGGCTACAACTCCATCGAAAAACCATTGCATGCCCGTGCATCACTTGGGGTTCAATTGCAATCAACCAGCTTCCAGCCGGAGTTGTTTGTGATAGAGGTGTTGCAGCTTTACGCCGGCGTTTATGGCTTGTCGCTAAGCAAGGATGACATCCTGACCATATTGAGGGATATCAACCTGGAAGACCAGGCTTTTAAAAAATTCGGCCAGCTGTCAGGCGGGCAGCAGCAAAGGGTTTCGCTGGTGATATCAACTATCCACAATCCCAAATTGGTATTGCTTGACGAACCCACAACGGGCCTCGACCCGCAATCACGCCGGCAGCTTTGGGAACGTATTGAAGCAATCCGCGAAAAAGGGCATGCTGTATTGCTCACTACGCATTCGATGGAGGAAGCTGAATCTGTTTGTGACAGGATAGCGATCATTGATCACGGAAAGATCATCGCCATTGATACGCCGCAGGCTATCATTGATAAACACCGCGATGACCCTGACGTGATCAGTGTATCCCGCAGGGGTAAAATAACCTTAGAAGACGTTTTTATAGCGCTTACCGGTAAAGCGGTAAGGGCATAGGGAGGTTTAATATGTTGATTGTGTTGATT
>NZ_CAIWNH010000439.1 GCF_903913935.1 uncultured Mucilaginibacter sp. | reverse complement strand
TAGCTAACAGGAGGCACCTACGGAGCCATCAGCTGATCTATTTATGCTATAAACAGGCAACTCCTCCGGAGTCATAGACAGAAGGTCGCAATAGTTCCAGCGGAACTACCTGGTTATAGCACATACAATTGTGATTTAATGGCTCCAGTGGAGCCCCCTGTTTTAAAAGCGATTTCCCTGGCGTTAACATATCTTACTTTCTATCCAAACACAACCTTCCGTTCCGGAAATTTAGTTGCATAATTGGCCACCATCCCTTTGATATAATCATTGCCGGGATAGGGGGTGAGGTGATTTTTTAATTGCTGCAGGTTGTCGACATCAAAATAATGGGAGATGAACCCCATACCATAAAATTTGCCCTTTTCAATCAGCAAACAGCTATGTTCCTCATCAGTACGGCCGGCATCCCTGATGGCGAAGGTGGGCAGGGCGTTATTTAATTCATCAATGGCAGCATTTACTTTTTTGTTATAGGCTTCGGGCGATTCAACGCCTTCGCACGCACATTTTTCGCCGTTTACGCCAATACAAGGCTCTGTATTGGTTTGAATAAAGCAAAGTTTTGGACAAAGTTCAAAGGTATCAATCAACTGGAGGATTACACTACGCGCTTCAAATAGTGTGTTGCAACTATAAATGGAGCCGGTCATTTTTCTGTGCTTATCCACAGCCAGGCGAAGGTAGCCGCGCTGGTCTTCAAAGGCATATAGGCTATAAGCCTGCTCAAACCGCTTTAAGGACCGGTTGTACCTCGGCCAAAGGCGCTTGATCTCCACAGCCTCCAGTACAAAGGCAATTAACTCGGTACCACAAAGCTGAAAGGTAATATGGCAGATATTCCGTAAAAACTCCTGCCGCTGCGGGCCCGGGTTATTGCCTGTGAAGTGGCTGCTTACCCGCTTTTTTAGGTTTTTTGCTTTGCCAACATAAATAACTTTCCCTTTTTCATCGTGGAAATAATAGATACCCGGCGATTGCGGCAACGCATCCACGTCCTTCCGGGGTAGGTTTGGTGGCAAAACCTGTTCTTTTGAATTTTGCTTTAACGCCAAAGGGATATGGTTACCCGTATCTTTCTGTAACAATAATGAAAATAGCTGTGATGTTGCTTCCGCATCGCCTGCCGCGCGGTGGCGGCTTTCGTTATCGATACCCAAATGCCTGCACAGTTTGCCAAGACTGTAGGAGGGAAGCCCGGGGATTATTTTACGACCCAACCTAACAGTACACAGTTTACTGCAATTCAACTCATAACCTGCCGCGGCCAAATGATAGCGAATAAAGGAATGATCGAAATTTACGTTGTGGGCAACAAAGATTTTATTATTCAGGAGGTGATATACATCGTGCGCCACATCCTCAAAAGGCGGGGCGTTTTGTACCATTTCATTGGTGATGCCGGTTAAGGCGCTGATGTACACGGGGATCTCCCTGCGCGGGTTCACTAAGGTTGAATAGCGCTCAATTACCTTTTTACCATTGTGTATGCAAATAGCTATTTCAGTAATGCCATTAGCGCTGGCATGCCCCCCGGTAGTCTCAATATCAACAATCGCATACATGGGGGTAAATGTAATTATTTTTTGCTAATTGTTTTAGTTTTTTGTTCATAGTTCATGGTTGATAGTTCATGATGAATAAAATTATTGGTTTCACCAAAAAGGCCGAAACCATATTTAATGATTTCGGCCTTTTATTATCTATTGTTGAAGTTTAATCTCCAATGGTTGCAGCTGCTATGAACTATCAACTATTAACCATGAACTACCTTACTTCTTCTTCGCCGGAGGCAATTGTTGTTTCTGGCGCGTCATTTCTTCAAGGCGGGCCTGGAAACTGCTTTGTTTCTTTTTTACCTCGGGTTTCTTTTTGTTTTCCTGGATCTGGGCATGGATCTTTTTATCATCAACCATCAAACGAATGATGTATTGCTGTAAGAAGGTAAGCATGTTAGCCAGGAAGTAATAATAATTCAATCCTGATGGATAACTGTTCAGCGCGCCAAGGAAAATGACGGGAGTGATATACCCGATATATTTCATTTGCCCGGTTGCGCCCGAGATCTGGTTATTAAAATAAGTGTAGATCAGCGTAGAGATCGTCATCAGCAGACACATAATACTTAAGTGGTTGCCGATAAACGGAATATTAGGGAAGGTGATCAGCGCGTCATAAGTTGAAAGATCATGCATCCATAAAAATCCCTGTCCGCGTAACTCAAATAAGCTCGGGAAAAACCGAAAGAAGGCAAATACGATCGGCATTTGTATCACTAATGGCAAACAGCCCCCCAGTGGGTTAACACCGGCTTTTTTGTACAGTTTCAGGTATTCCTGTTGTAAAAGGGTAGGGTTATCTTCGCCAACTTTTCCCTTAATTTCGTCCATCTCCGGCTTTAATACACGCATCTTTGCCATTGACAAGTACGACTTATAGGTAAGCGGTGATAAAACGAGTTTAAGGATAAGGGTCAGCGCCAATATGATCAAACCATAATTGCTCGTAAACTGGCTCAGGAAATTAAATACGGGCAATACTGAAAATCGGTTGATATATGCCAGGAATCCCCAGCCCATGTATACCTGTTTTTCCAGGTGATAGCCCTGTGTTTTAAGGAAGTTATATTTAACCGGGCCAAAGTAAAATTCAAGAGGGTAAGTACCGTCTGTATTTTTGCTAACGGTAAGCGCGGCGCTCATCTGTCGTGAATGGGTAGTATCCGTTACGTCGGTACTGATAGACATGCTTGATTTATCAAAACCCTTTTTTGCGATTAGCACGTCAGAGAAAAAGTGCGCCTGGTAGGATACCCATTGCAATTTTTTATCATTCACATCGGTTTTATCGTCTTTGGTTTCGCTCAAATAATCAACACCTTCATCAGTATTCATAAAGTATATGGTCGAATAGCGGCGTTCCTGGTCCATATCTTTTTCCTGTTTACGCATACTTGCGGCCCAGTTAACATTGATGGTGTTTGTATTGGCAACCTGGTCTAACCCGGTTGGTTTTATAGTTAAGCCTAATTTATAGCCTTCACCTTTAAGTGAATAGATGTAATCAATATATTGGGTTGCGCTATAACTCAAACGCATGGTAACCGTGCTGGAATCTTTACCGGAAACGGTAAGCGCGCTGGCACTTGGGGTAAAATAAAGATTATCGGTATTGATGCTGTTATTGCCGGCAGTAAAATTTAAACCGAAATGATTGTGGTCTCCTTCAAATAATACCAGCGGTTTTTTATTAAAAGTTTTGTAGTCTTTCAATTCAACTGAATAAACGCGGCCGCCATGGTTGGTTAACTTTACAATGATGTCCTTATTTTCAAGTGTGATCAGTTTTTCGGTACCTACTGTTGCGGCGCCGAAGGGGCTTTTTAATATTGCCGAATCAACTTTAACATTCGCGACTGCTTTTGCAGTGTCAGCAGCTTTTGTTGCTATAGCGGCTGTTTTTGGCAGCAGCCCTTTTTTCGCCGAATCTGCGTGCATCCGGATCGCTTCTTTCTTTATGTCAGCATCATTAGGTTTCATGAAAAAAATGGAAGCTCCCATTATGATCATGATCAGGAATAATCCTGTAAACGTATTTTTATCCATTACTATATTTTCGTTCTATTTTTATTGCTTACGGGCATAGGCCAGCGAAGCGGCGACAAAGTTAATAAAAAGTGGATGCGGATTTGCAACTGTTGATTTTAATTCGGGGTGAAATTGTGAACCGATAAAAAACGGATGATTTTTAAGCTCAACTATCTCAACCAGGTTGTTTTCGGGGTTAAAGCCAGATGGCATTAAACCGGCATTTTCGTAATCCTTTAAATAGGCGTTATTAAATTCATAGCGGTGCCTGTGCCGTTCACTGATCCTGGGCTTGCCATAAAATTTTTCGGCTTTGCTGCCTTTTTTCAAATCGCATACATAAGCGCCCAAACGCATGGTGCCGCCTTTGTTTACAATTTTCTTTTGGTCTTCCATCATCCCGATCACCGGGAATGGGGTGTCCGGGTTCATTTCGGTGCTGCTCGCTTCTTTCAAACCTAATACATTGCGGGCAAATTCAACCACCGCGCATTGCATGCCCAGGCAAATACCAAAGAAAGGGATATTGTTTTCGCGTACATAACGGATGGCTTCAATTTTGCCTTCAAAGCCGCGCTCGCCGAAGCCGGGTGCTACCAAAACACCGTGCAGGCCTTTTAGCCTTTCAACGGCATTGCCGGGTGTTAACATTTCCGAAGGGATATATTCAACTTTTACTTTGCATTCGTTTTTTGCACCAGCATGTATAAATGACTCGCTGATGGATTTATAGGCATCAGGCAGTTCCACATATTTCCCTACAAGGCCAATACGAACTTCGGAAGTAGGGTTTTTTAAGCGGCCCAAAAAGTCTTTCCAGTTTTCCAGGTCGGGCTCGTTTTTATTGGGCAGTTTTAATTTGGTTAAAACGGTTTTGTCCAATTGCTCTTTCAGCATCAATAGCGGTACATCATAAATAGTGGATGCATCAATAGATTCAATTACCGCGTTGATGTTCACATTACAAAATAAAGCTATCTTTTTACGGATATCCATATTAAGATGATGTTCAGTACGGCAAACCAAAATATCAGGCTGGATACCATATTCCAGCAGCATTTTAACAGAGTGCTGCGTAGGTTTGGTTTTTAATTCGCCGGCAGCTGCAAGGAAGGGTATTAAGGTTAAGTGGATTACCAGGGAATTACCTGAACCGATTTCCCACCTGAACTGTCTAACCGCTTCAATATAGGGTAGCGACTCAATATCACCAACAGTCCCGCCCAATTCAGTGATCACGATATCATATTCGCCGCTTTCGCCCAGCAGGCGGATATTCCTTTTAATCTCGTCCGTAATATGCGGTACAACCTGTACGGTTTTACCCAAAAAATCCCCCTGGCGTTCGCGGTTGATCACATTCTGATATATGCGACCCGTAGTAATGTTGTTGGATTGCGAAGTAGGGGTATTTAAAAAGCGCTCGTAGTGGCCAAGGTCCAAATCGGTTTCGGCGCCGTCTTCAGTAACATAGCATTCACCATGCTCGTATGGGTTCAATGTACCCGGATCGATATTGATATAGGGGTCGAACTTTTGAATTGTTACGCGATAACCGCGCGATTGAAGGAGTTTTGCAAGGGAGGCTGATATAATGCCTTTCCCTAACGACGAGGTAACGCCGCCCGTAACAAAAATGTATTTAGTCATGATTTTTTTGCTTTTGAACCGGCATTTGGGCCGAAACAAATTGTTTGTGTACGGGATACAAAAGTAAGAAAATTTTTGGGCTTAAAACGAAGAAGTTTTAAATGTGGAAAAAGGGGTTTGATTTGAAAATTTCAGGATTTGGAAATTTGAAAATGAATTATACTGCTACAAACTAATTTTCAAATTGCTACATCTTCAAATTATCAAATTGATCATTTAGTCGCCCCCGATTTAAACTCATTATAAGCATGGATATAATGCCTCAGTGTTTTCAGGTCATAATCCTGTTCGGCTTCAAACTGTTTCGCCAGGTCAGGGTCATCTGCTATCAGGCCAAGCAGGTATGCTTTGCGTTTTTTCCGGCTGTCGCCGCCAATGTTCAAGGTATTCGATTTTATTTGTTTCAGCGAGGCCAAATCTTTGCTGACATAAAAATATACGTCGTTGCGGCCGCCGGTATAGTAACCGTTCATAAAATATCCGGAGCTAACGATATGCTGTTCATAAAGCCTTATGGTGCCTGACTCCAGCCTTTTTAAAAATTCAGGGTTATAGCCGTCCGTATCAATAGGTAAAGCTTCATACATCGTTGAGTCCCAAGCACAATAATAAGCTTTTAGATCGTCTGTGGATGGCTTTTTGAATTTTTCAGTGGAATTAACAGGCTTGTATCTTAAGGTGCCCAAAGCCGGTTTTTTAAAATCACATTGTACAGTATCGCCTTTAGTATTGACGATATAACCCGTTAATTTTGATTCTTCTTTATCAATTACTTTAGGAAATTTCCCCTGGCCAATGGCACAGCAAAAAGAGGCCAACAAGCTGAAGGTAGTCAATAAGGTTTTAAAAGGTTTCATTTGTAATTATCTGTTTAGGAGTAATTAAATTTACTTGCCCGCGTTGTACATTTCAACCAGTTTTTTAAGTTCACCAAAACTGATGTGGCCTTCTGCCTGGTAGCGGCTGTAAACATCTTTATTGTCCTGGATGAAGGGGACAAATTTGGCATCAAGCAGTTCCTTGTTTTTGCCGCGCGAAATATCATCGTCCATTACCACTTCGGCTGTATCGGTTGTTTTTGCTACGAAATTTTGGGTTTTGGTTGCTGGCACGTACGACGTAGCCATCGGGTTTACACGGGCGTAGGTGAGCGAGCCGTCATAAAAGGCGAGCTTGCCGCTCATTTCGTATAGATTTAATTTGCCCGCTACCAGTACGTCAACAAAACATGGGATTCGCGAACTGGTAATATAAACCCTCCTAACCCACATTTTTTTGTTTTCAGAATAGAATTCCCGCACATTACGCAATTCTATTTTAATAGGATCGCCCTTATCCGTTTTATATTTAATTACCCCCATCCACCCCCGCGAAAGTTTGCAGTGTATGGTGTCGTGTTTGTCGGTGATCACGCGGTCTTCATATTGCGCTTTCAGCGATAGCGTTGTAAGTGAAACTGCACTTAACAGGATGAGTTTTTTAAGGGATATGGTCATGCTTGGTTAAATTGAGACAGGTTTTAATTGCAGTAAATCGGTTATGCAATGTAATTTATTGTTTCAATTTTTCCAAATCCTCCGGCGTATCCACTGCATAAGTCTCCAGCTCCGTTTCGGCAACTTTTATGCGGTAGCCGTTTTCTATCCAGCGCAATTGCTCCAGGCTTTCGGCTTTTTCAAGAGATGATACCGGCAGTTTAGTGATCTCCTGCAAAACATCTGCCCGGTAGCCGTAAATGCCGATATGCTTAAAATAAGTAAAATGGTTGAGCCAGTTTTGCGGTTCCTGCCCGCGGATATGCGGCAGGGGAGAGCGGGAAAAATAAACGGCTTCGGACAGCTTGTTTACCACCACTTTTGGTGAGTTGGCATTGAATAATTCTTCTTTGCTTAATACTTTTTTGATCAGGGTAGCGATCTGGGTATCCTTATCATTAAAACAAGCCGCCAGTTTGCTGATCTGCTCCGGGTCGATAAAAGGTTCATCGCCCTGGATATTAATGATCACATCGTATTGGAGGTGCTTCAGGGCCACTTCGGCGCAGCGGTCCGTCCCGCTCTGGTGATCGGGAGAGGTGATGACGGCAACCCCGCCAAAATCGTGCACATGTTTATAAATGCGCTCGTCGTCGGTAGCAACAATCACTTCAGCTAAATGTACACACTTTTTAGCTTGTTCATAAACCCTTTGGATCATGCTTTTGCCGGCAATATCAACAAGTGGTTTACCCGGAAAACGGGTAGAGGCGTAACGGGCGGGGATGATGCCGAGAATCATATTTACGATTTTAGATTTTTCACAATTGTTTGTTTTTAATTGTGTTCAAGAGGGCTGCGCCGTTTACGATTTACGATTGCTGTCAAATCGTAAATCGTAATTCTAAAATTAAAATAACCCATGTATCTCCCGCTCCACCATCTGTACTACGGTAGCCAGGTCTTCGGATTTATTCGCAAAATCAATATTATCCTTGTCGATGATCAGCAATTTGCCCAGTTTATAGCCGTTGATCCATTTTTGGTATTTATCGTTCAGTTTGGACAGGTAATCCAGCCGGATGCCTGATTCATATTCGCGGCCGCGGCGTTGGATATTGTTTACCAGCGTGGGTACCGAAGCTTTGAGGTAGATGAGCAGGTCGGGTGGTTTAATGTTTTCAATAATATTATCAAAAATGGCCTGGTAATTCTGGTAATCGCGGGTAGTCATCAAACCCATATCATGCAGGTTTTCGGCAAAAATATAGGCATCCTCGTAAATGGTCCTGTCCTGGATGATATTGTGTGGCTCTTTCTGAACGTCAACCATCTGCCGGTAACGGGCATTTAAAAAATAGATCTGCAGGTTAAAACTCCAGCGTTTCATGTCGCTGTAAAAATCTTCCAGGTACGGATTGTTGTCAACAGCTTCATACAAAGGGTCCCAGCCATAGTTTTTGGCCAGCAATTCGGTCAGCGTAGTTTTACCGGCGCCAATGTTTCCTACAATAGCAATGTGCATTTTTAGTTGATCGTTAATAGTTGTTTTCGTTCATAGTTCATGGTTCATAGTTCATAGCGGGAGTTCTTAAGCCGTAGCCAACCATTAGTGTAACTAAATCATGATAAAACTCCGCCTAATATACATTATGGAGCATGAACTATCAACAACGAACTGAAAATACGATATCAAATGTCAACTGGCAGCCACTATGAACTATAAACCATGAACTATAAACTTCCTCAGAAGCTTCTGAAACCAATAGTTTCCCGTACTTCTTTAAGGGTACGCTGCGCGCTTTCACGGGCTTTAATGGCGCCGTGTTTGGCGACCTGCCGTAAATAGGGTGCATCGTTGGCAATATCGTTTATTTTTTCGCGGATGGGTGTAGTCGCTATAATAATATCCTCGGCCAGTTGTTTCTTCAGGTCACCGTAACGTACCTGGCAGCTGTTGTATAAATTGTCGAAATGGGTGTAGGTATCAGCAGACGAAACCACCTTCATGATGTCAAAAAGATTTTGTATTTCGACCGGTTTTTCCTGGTTTTCGGCAGTCGGGCCGCTGTCAGTAACGGCGCGCATTACCTTTTTGCGGATTGCTTCCGGCGAATCGGATAAAAAAACCGCGTTCCCTTCACCTTCTGACTTCCCCATTTTACCGGCGCCATCCAGGCCCGGAATTTTTACCAGGCTCTCGCTGTAATTAAATGCATACGGCTCCGGAAAAACTTCCTTATTGTACAACCGGTTAAAACGGTTGGCAAAAGTGCGCGCCATTTCCAGGTGCTGTTCCTGGTCTTTACCTACCGGTACCTTGGTCGCTTTATGAATAATAATATCTGCGGCCATTAAAACCGGGTAGGTTAAAAGGCCGGCGTTCACATTATCGGGGTTCGCACGTACCTTATCTTTGAATGATGTGGCCCGTTCCAGTTCTCCCAGGTAGGCATTCATATTCATATATAGGTAAAGCTCGGATATTTCGGGGACATCTGATTGTAAATAGATCGTCGCAGTTTCGGGGTTGATGCCGGCTGCAAGGTATTCAACCAGCACCTGTTTAATATTACCATGAAGATCGGCAGGGGTGGGGTGTGTGGTTAATGAATGCAGGTCGGCTATAAAAAAATAGCAATTATACTCATGCTGCATTTTTACGAAGTTTTGTATCGCTCCGTAGTAATTCCCCAAATGTAGTTTTCCGGTTGAACGGATCCCACTAACAACAGTTTCCATGGCGCGAAAGTAAGGATTTTTTATATTTTTGAGGGAGATGAAAATACTATTGAAGAAAATCCACGTGTATTTATATGTCGCCAGCGTAGCCCTTACCTATTTTTTATTCTGGCCCTTGCTGTATTATTTTTCGCGTAATCCATCCCGTTATCACGGTATGAATAAACTAAGGCGCGCCTGGGGTTTTTTAAGTTCGGGCTTTGTTGGTTTTCTTTTTAGCTATGAATACGAGCAACCCATCGACTGGAGCAAAACCTATATTGTTTGTCCTAACCATACTTCAAATCTTGATATCGCGGCCATGTCCGTGTTAGTAAAAAGCAATTGCTGTTTTATGGGTAAAGAAACATTAAAGGACGGGTTGGTGACGGGCCTGTTTTTCAGAACAGTGGATATCCCGGTAAACCGCGAAAGTAAAATGTCATCCTACAGGGCATTTAAAATGGCCGGCGAAAGACTCAACAGCGGGTATACGCTCATCATTTTCCCGGAGGGAGGCATCGCCGATAATTATCCCCCAACCCTTCATGAGTTTAAGAATGGGCCGTTTAAATTGGCTATTGATTTAAAGATCCCAATTATACCTGTGTCGACCTCAGATACATGGAAGAAACTTTGGGACGATGGCACCAAATATGGCACAAAGCCAGGCATTTGCCATTACCATGTGCACAGGCCGATAGAAACGGCACATCTTGCCCCGGCCGATGCGGACGCGCTGCGTGATGAGGTTTACGGCATCATCGGCCGGCAATTACAGCTGGGGTATATGGCATTGGAGATCGCATGAATATGATTTTCTGCTTAGACGCAAAGTGTTGCGTCTCTACGCAACTTTTTGCTATTTTTGGGAGCCATGATAATCTTATTAAAAAGAATACATACCCATTTTTACAGGTATAGCGTAGCCTTTTTTTTTCTGTTGGTTTGGCCCGTTTTATTTTACCTGTCGCGCAGAGCGAAACGATATAAATATATAAACGGGTTCAGGCGTTTTATCATCAAGGCGAGTGCACTCGTTTCGGGAATATTTTTCAGGGTGAAATATGAGGGGCAGATCGACT
>NZ_CAIWNH010000438.1 GCF_903913935.1 uncultured Mucilaginibacter sp. | reverse complement strand
CAAAGTAATAATATTATTAAAAAAAAGGCAATGTAATAATGTTGTTATATAAGCGAATGAACGGCCCAAAAAAGCTGCCAGACGCTAATTTGCAGTAAAGATGACATTTGTGCCCTGATTTTTTAATTATAATATACCCCTGTAAAACCGACCCTGGCTGAAATATCAGGATGCAAAAAATTCATCATTTATTTATAAAAATGTCATTTTAACAATTATTATTAGCTTATGCCGGTTTTTTTTAATATTTTACTCGCTTTTTTAAAAAATTTGCATAAAAAATTACGCTGTTATATTCTTTTAATAAATAAAAAGGCCAGCAGGTTTAAACCTGCTGGCCTTAAAATAACGGCGCGGTAAACTTCTTTTTATTTAAGCCATTGTACCGAAGCTGAATGGGTATCAGACGAGTTAGTCCCTATTTGTACAATAAACTGGCCAGGTTCCCAATCGTATACTAATTGGTCATTATAAAATTTAAGCGCATCTGTAGTAATATCAAATGTTAGCATCCGGCTTTCACCGGGTTGCAGGGAAATTTTTTGATAGCCTTTTAATTCTTTTACAGAGCGGCTTATACTTGCCACAGGATCGCTTATATACAACTGTACTACTTCTTCACCCGCATATTTGCCGGTATTGGTTACTTTTACTGTTGCCTTTAAAGTTTCGTTACCCTTTAGTTTGGTCTTGTTCAATTTTACGTCGCCATAATTAAAAGTAGTATAACTAAGCCCGTAACCGAATGGGAATAATGGATCGTTTGAAATATCAATATAATCCGATTTGAATTTGGCAGGCGCTGCCGGGTCAAAAGGTCTTCCTGTGTTTTTGTGGTTATAATATATAGGTATTTGCCCAACGCTTTGCGGGAATGTTGCTGTAATTTTTCCGGCAGGGTTATAGTTGCCAAACAGCACATCAGCAATAGCATTCCCGGCTTCGGTACCAGGCGCCCAGGCATCCAAAATTGCGTCTGCATGTTTATTTTCCCAAACCAGGGTAAGCGGCCGACCATTAAACAGCACGATAACCAATGGTTTACCGGTTTGAACCAATGCTCTTAGGAGGTCGCGTTGGCTTTCAGGGATATTTATATCTGATCTGCTGGAAGATTCGCCCGACATATTTGCTGACTCGCCAACTACTGCAACAACCACAGCCGCTTTTTTAGCAGTTTCCACAGCCTCATCTATCATTTGCTGGGGGCTGCGACTGTCTTTGTCCTGTTTCATACCAAAGAAAAACGAACGGGCATTTAAAAGAGAATCATCAGTTATGTTTGATCCCTTTGCATATAATACATTAACATCATTGCCTGCAACATTTTTTATCCCCTCACGCACGCTTATTGATTTTTTTGGATCACCCGCAACAACCCAGGTACCCAGCATTTCTGAATGATTGTCGGCCAGGGGCCCTACCAATGCTATAGTACCCGATTTTTTTAGTGGCAGCGTTTGATTGTTGTTTTTTAATAGAACAAAAGAGTGTTCAGCAATTTTTCTTGAAAATGCCCGGTTCTCCGGGGTAAGCACATCTCTATCTTCTCTTGTCGGGTCTATCGATTTATAAGGGTTATTAAATAAACCAAGTTTGTATTTCGCCTCCAGCACCCGGCGGCATGCCAGGTCAATTTCTTGTTGCGTAACTTTCCCTTCTTTTAATGAATTCTTAAGTGTGGTTAGAAACCCTTCGCCTACCATATCCATATCCAGGCCAGCTTTCAACGCCAATGCCGATACAGTTTGCAGGTCACCCAAACCATGATTGGTTAATTCGTTTACCGCTGTATAGTCTGAAACTACAAAACCTTTAAATCCCCATTGATCGCGCAGCAGTTTGGTAAGCAGCCAGTGATTCCCGGTTGCCGGCACTCCGTTAATGGTATTGAACGAACTCATGAAACTCCCTGCCCCGGCATCAACAGCAGCCTTATAGGGCGGAAGGTAATCCTGGTACATTTTTATCAGGCTCATATCAACAGTATTGTATTCGCGTCCGGCTTCGGCACCCCCATATAAAGCAAAGTGTTTCACACATGCCATTACCGCGTCAGCGTTCATCATGCTGCTGCCCTGGTAACCCTTTACCATCGCTTTTGCAATTTGCGAGCCCAGCCAGGGGTCTTCACCAGCGCCTTCAGAGATCCTTCCCCAACGCGGGTCGCGGGCGATATCAACCATTGGCGAAAAAACCCAGTTTAAACCTTCAGCAGTAGCTTCTTTTGCTGCAATATGCGCCGATTGTTCGATTAGCGCCATATCCCACGTAGCAGATACGCCTAAGGGTATAGGAAAAACAGTTTCATGCCCGTGAATCACGTCAAGTCCAAAAATCATCGGGATATGCAGCCTGGAGTTTTTTACGGCGATATCCTGAACTTCTTTTACCTTATCAGCACCCCAGATGCCAAACATCCCGCCGATATTTCCTTTTTTAATACTTTCCTCAATTCCTTTATTAACTACAGATCCCGTCGTAGGCACGCCACCTGTAACTAAATTTAACTGGCCGATCTTTTCGTCCAACGTCATCCGGCTCATCAGACCGCTGACAAAGGCATTCATTTTAGGGTCATCTCCCTTTTTTTGCGCCAAAGCATTATAAAATGGGAGCGTCAATAAAAAAAGCAGAAGCGCTTTAACCGATGAAAATAGTTTTTTCATTTTTGGTGATTGTTAATAAACACTAATAAATTGCATTAAATTAATAAACAGGAAGGCACCCATTGCAATTTATTGGTATCATACGATTGAATAATAATGATTATAATTGGCCTTACGATAAAAAAAATCATAGTGTATTAATGACACAATTGTAATATTATAATTTAAATAATCAAAGTATTTTTGTAGAATAGCCAAAATGTTAACCAAAAAAGGACTTAAAGAGTTTTGCGCTGATGCCCGCGAAAATTATTTACCGCACATATCTATTGATTGTGTGGTATTTGGCTTTCATGAGGGCATCATGAAAGTACTGGTATTAAAGGTTCAAAATGAAGATGAGTGGTACCTGCCAGGCGGATTTATGCTGAAAAATGAGCCTATTGAAATGGCTGCCAACCGGATACTAAAGGAGCGTACCACCCTCGATAAGATTTTTTTGCAACAGTTTAATGTATTTGGCGACCCGGAACGATCAAAGGAGCATTTTGATATGTATAAAGATATGCTTCCGGCAAAAGAGAATTGGTTTTCGAACCGGTTTTTAACAATTGGCTATTACGCATTAGTTGATTTTTTTGAAACGAACCCTAACCCCGACCAATTTGCAGAATCGTGCGAATGGCGCGGGCTTGATGATCTGCCTGATTTTAAATTGGACCATGCGCTGATATTAAAAACCGCGCTGGATACTTTAAGGCTTCAGCTAAATTACCAGCCGATAGGTTATAACCTGATGCCAAAAGAATTTACCATGCCTGAGTTACAAAAGCTTTATGAAGCTATCCTTGACAAAAAACTCGACAGGAGAAACTTCCAGCGGCGCATGCTTGGCTTTGGTATTTTAACCCGGTCAGACGAACCGCGAAAAGGCGGTGCACATAAGGCCCCTTACCTTTATTCTTTCGACCTTGAAAATTACGAGGCTGCGTTGAAAGAAGGTTTTAAAGGTGGATGGTGATTTTTTTATTTCGAATTTCGCATTTTCGATTTTGAAATTATGTTGGATTTGATATTTCTATTAAACAAAAGATCTACATTGATGATACCCCGTATTAAATTATTAATGGTTGCCGTTTTCGCAGGCATAAATTGTTATTCACAAACCACATTGCCGGTACCCATAAATATCCAGGCTTCGTATTCAAAAGGCACAAGGGCTGTTAGCGGCGAACCCGGCAAAAATTACTGGCAAAACCATGCTGATTATACGCTTAAAATAAATTTTGAACCACATAGCCGTTTACTGAATGGCACCGTATCGATTGATTATATAAATAACAGCCCTGATACTTTAAAAGAAGTTGATTTTAAGCTTTATCCCAATTTATATAAAAAAGGATCTGTTCGTAACATGCCGGTATTACCAATTGATGTGGGAGATGGTGTCCGGATAAAACAATTGAGTATCAATCATCAAAAGCAGGATGAAAAGCAATGGATCATTGACGGAACAAATATGACTGTAAAAACGCCTGCCATTTTACCCGGGCAATTCATACATTTCGACATTGCATATGCTTATACACTCAACAAAACATCGCATATACGTACCGGGCAGGTAGATAGCGGTGCTTTCTTTATCGCCTATTTTTTCCCAAGGATTGCTGTTTACGATGATATTGACGGGTGGAACCAGCAGCATTACCAGGGTACACAAGAGTTTTATAATGACTTTTGCCATTTTAATGCCGAGATCACTGTTCCTGGCAACTATGAAGTTTGGGCCACCGGCAATTTGAAAAACGCTGATGAGGTTTTAAAGGATAAATTTGCCAAAAGATTAACAGAAGCTGCGAAGGATGATAAGGTCACTGATATTTTTACTGAAGGTGACCTGAAAGCGGGCAACATTACCACCAATAAAATAGCCAATACGTGGAAGTTTGAGGCCGACAGCGTTACCGATGTTGCATTTGCCATCAGCAACCACTATCTATGGAAATCAAGCAGCCTTGTGGTTGACCCTGCAACAGGCAGGCGCACGAGGGTTGACGCGGTTTTTAACCAGCATCATGAAGATTATTTTGAGGTGATCAATTATGCACGGAAAACGGTGGAGGCCATGAGTTACCGGTTCCCCAAGTGGCCCTACCCCTACCCGCACGAAACTGTTTTTGACGGGCTCGACCAGATGGAATACCCGATGATGGTTAATGATAACCCTGAAACAAAAGCAGAAGACGGTATTGAACTTACGGATCATGAGATCTTTCATACGATGTTCCCTTTTTACATGGGTGTAAATGAAACCAAATATGCCTGGATGGATGAAGGTTGGGCAACCATTGGCGAATGGCTGATCAGTCCGATGATTGATCCAAAGGTTACGGATACCTTTGCTATTGAAGGGTATGAAAACAATGCCGGCACCGAAAGCGATCCGCCGATAATCACTTTAAGTACATTACTTGAAGGCGTGGCTTACGAAACCAATTCGTATCCTAAACCCGGCCTTGGATATCTTTATCTAAAGGATATGCTTGGAGATGAGGTTTTCACCAAAGCTCTACATCACTACATCAGCGTTTGGCATAGCAAACACCCCATGCCTTATGACTTTTTTAATTGTATAAATGAAGGTGCGGGCGAAAATTTAAATTGGTTTTGGAAAAGCTGGTTTTTTGATAATGGCGTGCCTGACCTGGCCATAGGTAATGTTCAAATAACTGACAGCCATTATACTGTTACTATAAATAATATTGGCAAAAAACCTGTACCGGTAGACCTGACTGCAACCTATACCGACGGCAGCACCTATCATATGCATCAAAGTATCGCCTGCTGGAAAGATGGCAATACCGCATTCACGCTAAATTTTACAGCTAATAAAAAAATACAAAAACTTGTACTGGGCGGAGATTTTGACGCCGATGTAAATAAGGCAAATAACCTATGGCGTCAATAACGCAACACAAGCGTAATTAAAGAGGCCGTATCAAAATTCGAATGATGCGGCTTTTTATTTTACAGTAAATAAACCAACTTGCAGTAGCATTTTAATGCTGATTTCGGAGAACGAGCATTGTTGAATGAAAACTATCGAAAAGGGTCTCTTTTAAGCCGCTT
>NZ_CAIWNH010000437.1 GCF_903913935.1 uncultured Mucilaginibacter sp. | reverse complement strand
TGCGCTTAAGGTACTTGTTAAGGGCTTGTTCGTTAACTTCAGGAAAATTAAAGCTGAATTTATCTAAGCTCTTTAGCCCGTTAGGCCCGGAAAAGATATTTCCGTATAAGAAAAATTCAGGGTTTGACTCGAACACCTCAATCTTATCTGTATCTGCCTTATGGTAATAACGCATCTCACTTCCTTCAGGAATTATTCCATAAACAGCGGCAAGCCTTATTTCGTTGGTTTTATTTTCACCGGAGGCATGTAACAGGCGATGATCATAAATTAATGCTTCGCCTTTTTTCATGTAAAGTGATTGCATTTCTTTCCACAATAATTTATTTGCAGTAGAAAAGGCTGATGATATATTTGCGCTACGGTATGTAGTAAGCCAGGCATGACTTTCAGGTAAAATTTTAATAACTCCGTTATCGTCATTTAAATCCACTAATGGAACCCATATATTGAAAGAACGAAACTTAGTTTCATCCACTATATTCCAATCCTGATGTGGTTCCAGCGTTCCTTTCGCTCCCTTTCCTTTAGCAATATAAGATCCGCCAAGAGGTACATGATTAATAAATATTTGGGCAATTGCGCGGGCAAAAATTTGCTTAATGAAATTATTCATTTTCATTCTAAAATCCACATCAGCAACATGTGCTGTGGCATATAGTCCTTCCTGAGACAAGGAATGATGTTGATAATAAAAATCAACAAGAGTATCGGTTTCTGCCGGTGTTAAAAAGGGTATAACTACAAAACCCTTATCTAAAAGAGCGTTATCAAGTGCTCTATCCTGCAATAATTGCTGTTGTATATCCATTATTTAAAAACTTCTGCAAGGCGTTTAAAAAAACTTTTATGCTCTATAGCGGGTAATACATCTTTACGCTTATCACAGCCGGCTTTGGTTTTTAGTGTTAGTATAAGCTCAATAGCCTCAGTACGGGAAAGTGTGGGATTTGTGTAATTAATAACTCCTATGCTTGTACCCATTTTAGGCCTCTCAAAAATGTCTTTGTAGAAATCATCGAAGCTTATTAAAAAATCTTCAGGCATGTCAAACACTTCTAATTGATCTGAGTTTGGTAATTTATAGTGAAAGCGCATGGGCGCACCTGCCGACTTAATACCAGCGGTTATTGCTTTTCGTATTTTATTTGAACGATTGGGGGGAGAGTAATGTATAACACTTTGATTAAGAATTACCGCTTCACCAGCTTTCACATTCATGGGTATGGCATGCGGTATCAACGCATCTTCATTACCCGAAAAGAAAAATGGCGCGGTTGGTGCCCTCATAGTACGGTATGCGGGGTAGTGACTTCCCGGTATTACCGATAATGCCCCATTAAACTCATTTACATCGGTTAAGGGTATCCAGCAGTTTAGGGCAACAAACTTTTCTTCGTCAACAATTGTCCAATCCTGATGGATGCCTAACTCACTATTTTGCGATGGCATTTTGAAAAGAAATGCTGCTCCAAAAGCCTGGTAACTTATAAATAACCTTTCGTAATGTTTTTTTAAAACGCCGACAATTGCATCGCTGGCCTTTTTCTTATAATCTAAATCTGGTGAGTAGCTTCCAGAAATAAAGCCCTCACTAGGTAAAGAGGGATGCATAGCATCAAAAAT
>NZ_CAIWNH010000436.1 GCF_903913935.1 uncultured Mucilaginibacter sp. | reverse complement strand
TTGAGTACGGCTTATGCCATACTTTACTGCTAAAGTACGGTAAGTTATCTTCTTTACATTCCGATCATAAAGAATTGCTAATTCTATTTTTTGCTCCATCTGTAGTTTACTAATGTGTAAACCTATTTCAGGACAAGACAAGGTGGTGGAAGCTGGAACACCTGTAAAAAAATGACAGATCTAAAATACATCTACTTAAATTTGATCTATTCTGCCATCTGTAGCTTTACTTTATAACCGAAAAACACCTCCAAAACCCGCATTCGTACATACAATAACCATATTGGTGTAATAAATTATTTTATAAACACCAATTTTGCTATTTTGAAAAATAAATAACCAAATAGCGTAGGATTTTTTTTACCTAAGCCAATTGTAAATGAATTACGCTTCCGGATGCAAAAAAAAGCTCCAGCTATTAAAGACAGGCTATTTGAAAAGTTTTCAAATTAAATACCACTTAAATAACGCATATACAAACCCAGAATTCCCCGGATGAAAAAAATTGTTTGAACACATTAAACAGGCGGAATTTTAACAGACAGCAAAACGTATTAAAAGTTAATCCAAAAATAAAGGATACAAATAATATTAAGCAGACGATATACCTTAAAAACAGCGCTATGGTTTGTAAAATTTATGCTGCCTTTTTAATATTTAATATTTTTTATTTAAGCAACAATACAGTACACGCCCAAACGGATACTTCTTTTTTAGTCCACACTAATACCTTGCTTGAGAAGCAATCGATAGCCCTCCCCATCGAAAAAGTTTACCTGCAAACCGATAAAAGCAATTATGATGTATTTGACACCATTTGGTATAAAGCTTACACCGTGGCAGGAAAAAACCACCAGCTATCGGCTTTAAGCGGCGTATTGTATACCGAGCTCATCAATGCTAAAGATTCAGTGGTTTCGCGGCAGATCCTGCATTTAACTTCCGACGCAGCCTGGGGCGACCTGGTGTTGACCGGCGCCATCAAACAGGGCGAATACCAACTCCGAGCCTATACTAACTGGATGCGCAATGCGGGTTCCGAATATTTTTTTAATAAAAAGATCCATATCGGCGGCTATGATGCACCGCCGATAGTTAAACAAACCGTGCAGACAAACCCCGATGTGCAGTTCTTCCCCGAAGGCGGTGAACTGGTGAACGGGCTGCGCTGCAAAGTAGCGGTTAAATCTGTCGCGCAAAACGGCATGGGGCGGGATATTAACGGAACGATAGTGGATAATGAAGGCAATGTGATAGTTGATTTCGCCACACAGCACCTGGGTATGGGCGTTTTTGCCTTTACCCCGCAAAGTGGTAAAACCTATAAGGCAAGGATAAAAACAGGCATCGGCGAAACGGCTTTTGAGGTTGACCTCCCCAAAGCAAAGGCAGCAGGTTTTACACTGGGAGTAAATAACAGCCGGCCCGACAGCATTTTTTTGAAGGTAGCCGCAAACGAAGCTTTGTTTCAGCAAAAACAGCACAGCGCGTTTTATGTGATCGCCCAATCGGGCGGCAAGATCTACTATACCGCTCAAAGCACGCTGGAGGACCAGGTTTTTACCGCCGCAATTGATAAAAAACGTTTCCCGACAGGCATTGTGCAGTTTACCCTGTTTGCCGGCGATGGCGAGCCTTTAAACGAACGTTCGGCTTTTATCCAGAATGACGATACCCTGCAGCTTAAACTCAATAACCCGGGTAAAACTTTTTCGCCCGGGCAAAAAGTGACGCTTAACCTGGATGTGAAAAACGCGGCCGGTCAGCCGGTAATGGGCGCCTTTTCCGCAGCGGTAACTAATGAAAGTATGTTGCTCGGCGATGAAGCATCGGATCTCGAGATCTTCAGCAGCCTGTTGCTCACTTCAGATTTAAAAGGCTTTGTAGAAAAACCGGGTTATTATTTTACCAATACCAATGACCAAACCCGCGCCGACCTGGATGTATTGCTGCTAACCCAGGGTTACCAGCGTTTTGAATGGAAACAGATATTGAACAATACCCCTGCGCAAATTGCTTATCAACCCGAAACGACGCTTGACCTGGCCGGCAGCATCAAAACCTATACGGGCACGTACCTTATGCCAAAATCTCACTTATCGCCGCAAAAGATAATTATATAACGGATACGGTTACCAATGCGGAGGGTAGTTTCATTTTTAAAAACCCAGAATTGCCCGATTCAGCCAGAGTACTGCTGAGCGCTAAAAAGACCAACAACAACAATAATGTAAACATCAGTATCAACAAGCCGGGGTACGCGCCGGTGATAAAGCAAAAGCAGGCCACCTTCATTAATACAATAACCGCTGAACTGCCTGCAGCAATAAAGCCGGACAGTGTTCAAAAACGAGTACAGCAAATTATGGATCTCCGCAACCGGCGTATGCTGAAAGAGGTTACCGTTAAAGCGCATAAAGTATATCACCGTAAAAAACCTGACTTAAGCACTTCGGACAATCTTAACGGACCAGGTAACGCGGACCAGGTTATAATGGATACTGAATTGAAGGGATGTGTAAATCTTGCCGATTGCCTGGTCGGCATAATAACCGGGGTGGAAATTATTAATGGAATACCGCATAATTTACGAACAATTGGTATCCACGGGCCACCGGTGATGGTCTTGATTATTGATGGGGCTATAAACAATGATATTAAATTAGAGGATTTAAACCCGAGTATTATTCACAGCATTGAGGTATTGAAAAGTGGTTCTTATTTAGGCATATATGGAGGCAGAGCCGGTGGGGGCGCTTTAGTAATAACAACGAAGAGAGCCGGCGATAAAAGTTATTTAGAAATGGCACCGGCGCCCGGTACTTTACGATATATTTATAACGGCTTTTACAAAGCGCACGAATTTTACTCCCCCAAATATGATACCCCGCAAGACAAGGCCCTGGCAGCTGATTTGCGCGGTACTATTTTCTGGAGCCCCAATATCATTACCGGTAATGATGGTAAAACCACCCTAAATTATTATAACGGGGGCACCAAAGGCACCTACCGGGTGGTGATAGAAGGTATAAATGATGACGGCAATTTGGGCAGGCTGGTTTACAGGTATAAAGTGGAGTAAATAGAAACTCCTTACTGTTTCGGACTTATCTTTCGGGGCAATTGCATTTATATATTACATCATCCAAAACAAATACCTTTTTAATCTTCCGGCCTCCCCATCAACCAATTATAAAAACCGGGAAAATCGCCGTTCCATTGTTTTTCGTTATGGCTGGCTCCTTTTATGATGACAACCGGCACGCTGGCGCTGTTTTTAACTTTTAAGCGGATGATACCCGCCATTTTTTGAATATCCGTTACCATACTATCGCTTTCGGCATCCCCGCAAACAAAATAAAACCGCGAGGAGACGGGCAATTTTGCGTTTTGGGCATAAGTATAAATTTCAGGCGCTATCCAGAATGCCGGGGAAAAGATGCCTGCATTGCCGAATACTCCCGGGTATTTAAGGGCGGCATACATGGATATTAAGCCCCCTATCGAACTGCCTGCAATGGTTGTGTACGCCGCGCCTTTTTTTACATGATAATGCTTATCAATATAAGGCTTAAGCGTTTGTACAATAAAACGGGTGTAATCATCGCCCCTGCCCTTTCCATACCTGGAGTCGTACGGGTCATATTCAGTGATCCTGTTATCGCCGCCATGGTCAATACCCACTATAACAGATTGTTTTGCATCAGGGATTTTATCCAATATTTCATCGATACCCCATTCGCCATAACCCGATGTATATTCATCAAACAGGTTTTGCCCGTCGTGCATATAAATTACCGGGTAGTTCTTTTTTGACGATGAATAACCAGCAGGAAGGTAGATCCACACCCGCCGTTGACGCCCCAGCTGGGGAATATCAAATTTATCGCTAATGATATGCACATGCCTGCCTGCCGTGTGTGTTTTTTCAGCCTTCGCAAAATCATCCTGCCAGCCGGCAACATCCAGGTTGATGGCAGTATCTTTGGTGAGGACGAGGCTGCGGTTTTCAACAGGCTTTCCGTCCGCGGTGCATTCAACCGATTGCCAGCTTCCTTTGGTCACTTTAAATTGGTAAACCCCTTTCATGAGTTCTCTTTTCAGCTCAAATATGCTCTCTCCAACCGGGCGCAATTGCCATGCAGAATCAGCCGGATTCCAGTTGTTAAAATTGCCCGCTAAAAATAAGTGTATGCTTGACACTAACAGGTTGGCTTTTATGACCGTTTTAAAGACCACTTTTTGCTGTCCTTTTAACAAAAAATTTTGGCCGAAAAGCAAAAACGCGCAGAAAATTATTTTTTTCCTCATTAAAAAATGTCTTATTAACAGTTATTTTTCCGGGAACGTTCCCGGAAATGGGTTGCCTATGAGTAAAATTATCGATTGTGTATTTTTTACACTAATATTAAAACAAAACTTCATAATTTATTACATTAAAGGCTTTTTATTAAAAAAATTGTTAAATAATACAACTCATTTTTGTGTTTCTTTAAAGTTAAATTAGGATGATTATTTACCCCCAAAATTATCTTTTATATAATATTTGCATTTATTAAACCTAAGTGTAAATTAGTCACATGCT
>NZ_CAIWNH010000435.1 GCF_903913935.1 uncultured Mucilaginibacter sp. | reverse complement strand
CCTGGCATATTGATATCGGATAATATTAAAGAGAACTCTGGATGCGATTTAGCCAGCAGCTCAAGCGCTTCTGCGCCGGAAAGGGCAAAGACAAAATCATAAAGGCCATCCCTGATCTCCTTTCGGAACCGCTGGATAAATAATGGCTGTACATCAGCCTCATCGTCAACTACTAATATTTTCATGAATTGATTATTTTAAATGGGTAGGGTTACTGTAAATTCTGTGTACCGGCCTTCTTTTGTGTCCAGGTCTATGGTGCCTCCATGTACTTTTACTACAATGTCATAGCTTAAAGATAGCCCCAAACCTGTTCCTTCCCCTGTGGGTTTTGTTGTAAAGAATGGTTGCATGATCTTATCTTTAGTTTCATCCGGTATGCCGTTGCCATTATCTTTCACTTTTATAATTACCTGGTTATTTCCGGTAGAAGTTGTGACTGTAACTACCGGCTTATAATCTCCAGCTGCGGTTTTTTGCTTTTGGTATACGGCATAGAAAGCATTGTTAAACAGGTTGAGCAAAACTCTGCCTATATCCTGCGGAATGATATTGGCTTTAGGCAACTTACCGTCCAGATTGGTGGTCATTTCGGCATTAAAAGCTTTGTCCTTTGCCCGCAGGCCATGGTAACTAAGGCGGAAGTATTCATCGGCAAGCGCGTTAATGTCAGTGGGTTCTTTTGTACCAGTGCTTTTACGGGAATGTTCCAGCATACCATTTACGATGGCACCGGCACGTTTGCCATGGTGGTTTATCTTATCAAGATTTTGCTCCAGGTCATCGGCAATGGCTATAGCTTCTGCTGTATGACCGCTTCTCAGCTCTTCCTTTAATTCCTGTGTGAGTTCGGTGCTTACTTCAGAGAAGTTGTTCACAAAGTTCAACGGGTTTTGTATCTCGTGCGCAATACCGGCGGTAAGTTCACCCAGCGACGCCATTTTTTCTGACTGGATGAGCTGGTTTTGGGTGGATTTTAATTCGGTGATTGACTGATGCAGTTCTGCAGTACGCTCTGTTACCTTTTGCTCAAGCATTTCATTTTGCCGGGCAAGCAATTGTTGCTTTTCCGCCTCCTGCTGAAGACTGCGGACCGATAAGCTCTCTACCTCGGTAAGTTTTTGGCGCAGCGAAACAAGGTTTTGTGCAAACTCACGCGCCAGCAGTATCGAAAGAATTATTGCCGGGGTAAGAAAAGCGAGGGCAGCCTCAAAACAAATGAGCAGAAAGGGCTGTAGATCGATAAAATCATCAATATTAAAAAGGACAAAAAATATTAGCGCAAGTATAATTCCAGCGAGTAACAACCCGGCGCCTGCTTTTTTTTGCCTTAAAGCTTTCACCGATATGCGCATAACTTCGATATAGCACAACACATTGTAAACAGCCAACACATGTTCGGTGCGAACGTTATCGCCAATAAACTGAATAATGACGACGGGTATACAAAAAATCGCCAATACAAGGAACCAACGGCCCCGGGGGTAGGAAAAAAATGCGTAGGTCATCATTATAAAAAAAACGAAATCAGCGGGCGCGGCAAAGCAAAATATTGCAAGCATTATGGTATACCAGCCCGTGCCTTGCAAAATTGGCGACAGGAGCCCATCCCACAGTGTTAGGAGCTGTAAAAAGGCATAAATAGAAAGATACAAGTTTACTTTTCGCTCAGGGTTGAAAAAGTAAATGGCCAGTTGCAATATCACCAGCAACATAAAACAACCCGATACCCAGGAACGCGTGGTGTAAAAATCCACATCCAGAAAAAAAGCATCCCATGCGCTATCGACCTGTTTAAACGAAGCTGTGATAACTGGTTGGCCATAGCCAATCACCGGGTTCGAACGGTTAAACGAATACCTGATTACAACATATTGGCGCGGGGCATGGTTAAGCTGCAGGATTAGCGGCTCCCCTACAGAACGGATGACCTGCTCTTTTGTATAATCGGCACTTACCCGACCCATCTTTCGGATCAATGCCCCATTAAAATAAATTTCGGCGGCGCCGCACTGATTAACCACGAGGGCTACAGCCTTTCCCCTCAAACTTGGCGTTACATCAAGGGTAAGCCTGAACCAGCCGATCTGTGCATTGACTACTTCGGGCAAATGGTGTTGCAGTTGGGTAGGGTTCAGGTGCTTCCAGTCCCTGTCGCTAAAAGCGGTGTCGGCCCAGTCAGGGTTATCGCCGGCATGAAACTTCCATTGGTCCGTAATATTTGCAGGGAGGCTATTAAGATCGAAATCCCCTTTGTTAGGCGCCTGTCCATAGGCAGCCGGGAAACAGAAAAAAAACAGCAAAAACAGCAGTTTATTCATAATAAAGGTAATCTAATGATAAAAGCGGAATATTCTCCTTCTTTGCTATCAACCTTATACTCCCCCCATGCCCCTTCACCACCATATCATAAGTTAAAAATAGCCCTAACCGGCTGTATTGTAGAGCGCCAATAAACAATAGTACCAGCAGGTATAGTTTCAAAATCAGGAACGGGTTGTAAGGAATAACAATAATAAGCTAAAGATATATAATATTCCGGTTGAATATCAACCGGTTGGCAAGTGGTTGTAATTTATCGTTTTATTGATACCGCGATAGGATAAGTTAGACCAGTAAAGATATTTTGATAGCGCTTTTTCCAGACCATTTTACATGACAACATCTTCAAAAGAATGATTCATTTATCACTAAATAAAACCAATAACTACCAAAATATGAAACTAAATCGACGCTTGCTTTACCAATTAACATTTGTAAATTAGTTTATTCAAACTTAAAAGTATGAAGCATGCATTCCTGTATAGTTTAAAGGTTTGGATTACTGCTGCATTGGTGACGCCAATGCTTGCTTATTTGTTTTGGTCTGTTTTCAATACATTATTTGCCAGGGATCTGGTATTAAATTATAATACGTTCGCTGGTGCATTTCTTGATGGATCACAAAATACTTCGGTATTAAGAATTGCCAGTGTAAACCTGGATATATTTCAGTCTACACTTTATTCAATTCCCTATTTGTTGGTGATTTTTTTAGTTGCAATGAGCCTAAGCAAGCAAGCAATAAATGTTGTTTATAAGAAAAGTATATTAATGTTCATTAGTATACTCTTAACGATTGCCCCCTTTGCATTTTTGGAAATCGTTGATAAAGATGCGTTTAATAGACTGCAGTCGGGGATAATGGCATTCGAGGCAGTAATTATAACCGGAATATGGTTCTATCAACTTACGCCTTTCCCTTCAAAAATTTATCACGCTATTCGCTGAGTTAAAGGTGGCATTGAAAGCTTGTTCGGAATTATACTATCGCGGTATTTTAATAATAAACCCCGATCCTTCGCCCGCTTTGGTATTAACTTCAATTTATCTTGCTCACGTTACTTTTTGTCCATTAAAACGGTTGTAAGTGATAAAGTTCATGAACAGCAGGTTGCTCTCTCGGTATAAAAGATTTTCAGCAATACCAGCAATTATACAAGGCCTGTTAATACCAATAATGCAAAGAGTCTTTACAAAAAAAAATGGCAGGCGCTCATGACGCCTACCATCAACCATCAACTAAACCCTCATTTTTTTAGTCATTAAAATGCAGTTTTCATCCGTCAAATTCCTGAAAATTCAGGAGGTTTGCCCATATTTATAATACTCAAAAAACTGCGGTACAGCTCATATTTACGATAGTAAAAACTATGACTTTAAACTCATTTAATTTTATCATACGCCTTATTCGTTTTTTGTCACCTTTACCCAATCAACCAACATTTTACATTGGTTGTTTTTTACAGCTTGCGCTGTGGAATCGGGCATCCCGTAATAAGGCGCCTTTACGCCGTTTAATTTTACAGGGTAAGCGCCGCCAAGTGCAAAATTCAGGATCAGGTATTCAGGCGTATCGAACGACCATTTGCCATAATGCTCAGCCATGGTCCTGTTCACCCGAAACATGGGTACCCCATCATATTTAAACAACAAAGCGTCAGGTGTCCAATCTACTGCGTAGGTATGCCATTGACTAACATCGTTACCAGGCTCAAAATATTTTCTGTTAACAAACGGCGTTTCGCCACTGTATCCTGACCCATGTACTGCGGCGCTGATCCAATCCCGCTCGCCAACAAATTCCATAATGTCAACTTCTCCTGTTGTGGGCCAAATGCCACCGCCTAACAGCCACCATGCAGGCCAAAGCCCTGCGCCTGATGTCATTTTTATCCGGGCTTCGGCGGTACCATAGGTAAACTCAAACTTGTTTTTGGTGTTTAT
>NZ_CAIWNH010000434.1 GCF_903913935.1 uncultured Mucilaginibacter sp. | reverse complement strand
GTTACCCAAAAAATTGCCCGCGTACCGAAGATCCGCATTTACGAAGTTGGTATTTCCTATTACGGCCGTACCTACGACGACGGCAAAAAGATCGGCTGGAAAGATGGCGTCAGGGCGATTTATTGTATTTTGAAGTATGGCCTTTTCAAGGTTGATTAGGTTGACTGAGTTGGATTAAGTTGATTAGATTAGCTTTTTCTAATACCAACCTAATCAACCCAATCAACAACTCAACTCAATCAACTTATCTAACCACTTCCACCCACTGCCCCTTCAGCAGCGCACTAATCGATTTATTGTACATCGCTTCACATAAGGTTGCCGGCAGATAGTATTTACCTGCATAGGCGGCATTCAGCATGACGTTATACTTCAATTCCTTCCCTTCCGGGATGCCAAAATAGGTATAAACGCGGTCGTCCCTGATGTCGAGGTAATCGTAATCTGATGATGCAAATGCGTCTTCGGTACCCGTCAGCCTTGAATTCAGTATTTCCCAACCCGAAGGGAAGATCTGCGTTAACGCCATATTCTGGTAATAACCTTTATGCCCGGGATTTTTAATTACTACCTGTGCGACAAAATCGGTGCCCTGTTTCAGTTTGGCAGGATCGAGGATATGGCCATCCAGCGTGGTATAACTGATGCGCAGGTCCAAAACGTCCGGGTTAATCACCGATGCCACGTCCTGGCCGGCAGCAGGCTGCCCGGATTGGATCAACCTGATGTACAGTTTGTTTTTTCCGTTGTTTTTAACGGATACATTCCCTCCATTCGCAGCGACAGCGTTTTGCCACAAGTAGGAAGATGAATTAACGTTTGCCCCGCTTGAACCAGACTTATAATTAAATAGCAGCTTGGCCGAACTTTTATTTTTACCGCAATACTCCGCTATCGCGATGAGCGAGTAAGCCGTTGTTTGTGTGCTGTACCAGTCATCTTCCGATAAACGTGCCGCAACCGTCCTTAATTGTGCCGATGCCTGCGGCTTGCCCAGCAGGGTAAGCGTTTCCAGGATCATGGCGTCATCCCTTAAATCAGAACCGTAGGTGCCATAAAGCGAGTAGTATGGCTTGATAGTTAATGGCAAGCCGTTGATCAGTTGCATCCCTGTTTCAGGTTGGCCTGCCAGTTTATAGGCGGCTGCCAACCTCCATTTTGCCTCAATGCTCAGGTAAGGGAACTCACGCAGGCGATTCATTGCGCCCATTTCCGGTGCTCTTGCAAGCGCCAATAAATACAGGCGGTACGCCTGAATCAGATCCGAACCATAAAAACTTCGGCTATCAGGCGCCCAGGTTTGGGCCTTTTGTTTCTCGTACATTTTCCAGTGTTCCAAAAAGCCTAAAGGCAGGCTGTAGCCTTTATCCTGTGCGGCCATCATAAAATGCCCGGCATAATTAGTTCCCCATTCGTCGGCATCGCCAACACCCGGCCAGTAGCTTAAACCGCCATCTGTCAGCTGGAAACCGTTGAGCCGGTTAATAGTTGCTTTGATATTTCGTTCACTTTCTGCTTTTTGCCGTGGACTCAAATCAAGTAATTGGTCTAAGTAGAGTTGCGGAAATGCCGAGGAGGTAGTTTGCTCCACGCATCCATACGGATACTCGATCAGATAATTCAATCGCTTGGCGAGATTTAACGGCGGTATCGAAGCCACCATCAGTGTGGCCTTATTGGTTCCGGTAATACCGACCGCGTTATAGGCCGTACTCCAGCTTTCGCCCGGCAGCAATTCTTTTTCCAGTATTTTGGTAACAGGAGGGTTGGGATTGCGGACATTCATCTCCACGTCATAGGAGGAAGTTTCCTTACCGCTTTTCGCCGTGATCCTCACCCTGCCAACACCCACAAAGTCCCTTACATCCAGGTCGAAGGTAACCAGTTGGTCGCCGGTTTTGGTAAAGGTGACTGTTTTTTGATTATTGCCGCTGAGATTACTGAACATATTCGACTGCACCTGCAGGTTGACCGTTTTAACAGTGTTCTCCATCGCAAAAACGGTTACCGGAAGCTGGATCTTTTCGGATGGTCCCAAAACGCGCGGTAAAGTAGCCAGGATCATCAATGGTTTTTTAACGGCCACATATTTATCTGCCTGCCCGTAGGCGCCATCATGCCCGGCAATTACCATTACTTTTACCATACCCACATATTGCGGCAAGGTAAAGGCATGCGTTTGTTTTTCGCCTGCGGCCAGCTTGAATGGCCCTAAGAACTTCACTACAGGCTTAAAGCGGTTTACGGCGACGTTGTGGTTGGCTCCGCCGGTGCCATCACCACCGATGCTTAAAATACGTTCCAGGCCCGTGCCGTAGGCACCTATTACATAGTCGAACAAATCCCAGGTTTTTACACCCAGCGCTTCGCGGGCATAAAAGGTTTCATGCGGCTGCGGAGTTTTGTAATTGGTGATATCCAGCAAACCCTCGTCAACAATAGCAATGGTATAGGTCATTTCCTTGCCGGAGGCTTCGGATACGGTGACTGATGATCGTGTTTCCGGCCTGATCTTATCCGGCATACTGATTATTGGTTTCAGCACAGTTTCCGGGTCCTCAACAGCTAACGGTATCGCACCGTACATCCGGATCGGCAAATCATTTTTAGTTTGCGAGTGCCTTTGCAGCAGCGTTACGTTCACAAAAATATTCGGCGCCATGCCAGGCTCAATCTTAAACGTGTAACGCGTTTGGCCCTTTTTGGTATCTATCCAGGTGGTTTTAAGCACCTTGCTGCCATTTTCAAGGCTGATCAGGGCATGACCGTCAGACATGGTAGGGATCGTCAACGTCGCTTCTTCGCCAACCTTGTAATTCGTTTTATCCGATGTAAAAGATAACATAGACGCTTCGGTAGGATTGGTTTCCTGCAGGCGTGCCGACCAGTTTGGCCAGTCAACATAAATGATCTTACCTGTTGAATGACCTGTTTGCGGATCTTTGATACGCAACAGGTAACGGCCCCAATCTGCCTGTTTAATGTGCATGTTCCATTGAGCATGGCCGTTTTCTACACGTACATTCTCTGCTTTAATCAGTTTGTTGTACTTATCCTGCGTAAAATTACTCAGCTCATTGCCGCTTTCATCCCACCACCAGCGCCATTGGATCTTATAAAGCTCCAGCTCAACTGTGCGGCTGCCTTCAAAGGGTTTGCCTTTGGTGTCAACATCGGCAATATCTATCAGGTTATCCTTATCGGTATACAACATCCCCGAAAGGTCGCTGCCCTTGGGCGTTCTCAGTCCCACATAACCCGGGTACACATTATAAGGCATACTCATAGACTGTATACTGAAATTACCCCCCGGTTCGAAAACTTTGATCAGGAAATTAGCGGATAACTGACCCGGCGCCTGCTTTTCAACATTAATATCCGGATTTACCTGTGCGTTGCCGTTGGCATCCAGGCGGCCGTCAAACATCGTCGCGGTTTGAGTAGTAAAAGAAAGTGTTGGGTCGTCAAAATCGTAACCGTCATAATTTTTAAAGCTGGTTGTCTTTGGGGTGAGAAAAGCATCGATTTTAGCTTTCAAATTTTGAGCTGTACCGCCAAACAGCCATTGTGCCGAAAGCGTCCCCTTATTATCGGCGCCTTTTGTTAACTCCGTAGCTCCGCCGAAAGTAAGATTCAGCTTCAGCCGGTTTGGCATAATGGTTTCAATCTTCACATTCTTCTCAAATACGGCACCGCCAACTTTTACTTTAGCACTCCAGTTACCGGTAGGCGATGATGTTTCCGTAGCGGTATGGAAGCTGTAAAAGCCATCTACCGAAGCCGTTTGCGTAATCCGCCGGTATAATTTACCATTCGGATCGGACAGTTCAAACTCAACCGGGTGATCGGGTGGGAGGGTTTTTAGTTTATCTTCCAGGATAAACGACATAAAAATAGAGTCACCCGGCCGCCACACGCCGCGCTCGCCATACAGAAATCCCTTCAATCCTTTTTGCACCTGGTCACCGCCAACATTAAAACGGGACAGGGGCAACGAGCTGCCGTCATCTACCTTTAAATAACCACGCTCGGCACCGTTTTTAGCCACCAGCAGGTAAGGTTTACGTTTCAATTCGAATTTTGCAAAACCGTCTCCATCTGATGTTCCTTTGTACAATACCTGTTTCTGGTAATCCAATAACTCCAAATCAACGCCGGGCATTGGTTTGGCAGTTAAAATATTGGTTACCGCCACAATCATGTTGTTATCGCTGCCACGTTTGGCAATCAGGCCAATGTTCGACGCGATGATATTCCGGGTCGCCCACCTGTCCTTGGTAAAATAGGAATTGGTACAGGGGTCATCCTTTTGCTGCCAGTCGAAGCCATCGGGATAATAATTATCATACCTCGACCAAAAATCGTCGTCTTCATCACTCACCCGGGCTGTATTGCTGTCATTGTTACCACCTTCGCCATCGCTTTCATATTCATCGCTGTTATCGGTTTTTGCAATTTTAGGGCTGCCCAATGAGCAGTTAAAAAGCGAGTATTCCTTTCTGAAACCGATGATCACCCTATAGATAGCGCCTGGTTCGGTGCGCATCAACTGATCGAGATCCAGCATAAAACGGTTTTTTTTATTCAAGTTGATGCTTTTATCAGCATCCAGCCTGATGGTTTTTTGAACGACAGGCCTGCCCACATGCCGCAACTCGTCGCCGCCATTAAAGCCGTTGTTTTGAAAATACTGCGGAACGTTGTCGGCATAGATCTTTATAATACTCACATCAACCGCGTTCAGGTTAACTGCTTCGAAGGGCATCATCAGCTTGCCTGAATCAGGCAGGATAACACCTTTACCTGGAATGGTTACCGATGGCATCCGGTTTTCAAAAAAAACATTGGCCGTATAGGCTTTCTTTATTTTCTGGTGAGCGATATTTTCAACGCCTTCGTTTACAAATACATTGTAATTTCCCTCCATTTGCATAGGGGCATATACTTTTACAGTGCTGCCTTCAATGGTGTATGCCGGATCGGTTACATTTTCAAGGCCGATCAGTCCGTTTAGTTCCTGGCCAATTTTTATAGCGTCCGAAAACTGGATCAAAACGTATTGATCCTGATCCTGCACCGCCTTAATGTCCAATACTTTAAAGTCACCTATCGCTGGGATCACAATCTCCTGGCTGCCTTTTTTGTCAATCCCAAGGGCGTTGCCATCCCAGGTTACTGTTAAGTTATTCACTTTATCTTTTTCACGCTTTAACTGCGTTATCGTAAACTGGTGGGTTTTGGTGATACCATTATGTTGCCAGGTTACCTGCACGGGGAAGGGGAAACTGGCATTGAGCAATTTCTCAATACCGGCGAAATCTTCATTGTCGGCTGTTTGAACGAAGCCTGTCAGCTTCATTTTATCTAAAGACGTATTGGTAGCAGTTTGCAAACCATTAAAACCAACCGTAAAATCGGGTTTAATGGTTTGAAATCCGAATTTAAATTCATTAAAATGATCCGGGACGTTAAGAATTTTACTTAATTTAAAGTCGGCAGTATAGCTTTTGTCCGGATTAAGCTTCTCTGCCGGCCTGAACTCTATCGTCCGGGCATCCACCCAATAGGCCTTACCTTTTATGGCCGGCGAAAAATCAAATATTTTGTCACTAAGTACGCCATTTTGTTCGTGGCTGGTTTGTACATCCCCCGCAAGTTTGATACGGATAGGGCTTTCTTTTGAAATTACACCAGTAGTGTACGACTCGATATACTTGCTGAATGCCGGGTCAATTTCTTGTTTTTTGTGATGGTGAAAAATAATAAAAGCAATAAGAATTGCGAGCGTAAGCGTTACGCCGATGGTAATTAATCCCCTCCGACTATTGGAGAGGCCTTGAAAAGTGTTCATGGAAATGATTGGATTAAGAACCGAAAGTTAAATAATTTTTGACATAAAATAATATTTTGTAAAAATTATTTTTAGCCAATGATTATTGGCAAAATGGGCATCGCTTCCGAATGAAGATTGCAGATATCAACCTTATACTTTTACGTTTAAACGTCCCTAAACGGTATTTTAATGGACAATTCACAAAATCATCACGCCAACCTTGTTCAGTACCGGCAGCCGGATAAAATTAACATCGACGATACTTTCCGGGAGGAATATGAATTTTTTATCATAGATATCTTTACCTATATAATAACTGAGCCAGTATTCATTATTAAGACCGAAAGTTTGCTCATCAATAGGTTCTATCACTTTAAATGCATGCTGGTCTACAACCGGGAACATATGCCTTAAGGTTGATGTCTTTACAGGCTTTCCGCCCTTTTCCCCATAGCCGCGCGATGTGATGAGCACATTCTCAATCGGTACGTTTTTGAGATTAATAAGGTATACATACCATATTTTACTTTCCGCGCTTTCTTTTTCCAAAGCAACTGCAATGGCGATGTCTTTGACCTTATTTTCGGGGAGATCTTTGATCATGTTTTTGTTGTTGAAAGGTTGGAATGTTGTAAAGTTGAAATGTTATTATTGCAACGTTTAAAACAACAACATTACAACTTTACAACATTTCAACAAACGCTACTTCTTCTTCGCAAACTTCTTTCCTGCCTTTTTGGGTTCTTTTTCAGCAATGGCTGCTAATTCCTTACACTCCTCAAAGGTGAGTGATTGTGGTTCTTTTCCTTTCGGTATTTTTACGTTCAGTTTGCCAAATTCAATATAAGGGCCAAAGCGGCCATTTAAAACCTTAACCGTTGGGTCTTCATCAAAAGATTTGATCAGTTTTTCAGCGTCTTTTTTGCGCTTTTCAATGATCAGTTCAATGGCCATTTCTTCGGTTACGTCATGTGGGTCAAGTCCCTTTGTTAATGAAAAGAAAGCGCTGTTATGCCTTATATAAGGGCCAAACTTGCCTATGGCAACGGTCATGTCCTTATCTTCAAAAACACCTACCTTTTTGGGGAGTTTAAATAGTTCAAGTGCATCCTCCATGGATATGGTCTCAATGCTCTGCCCATTGCGTAAACTTGCGTAAAGCGGCTTTTCACCATTTTCGCCATCAGTATTTGTTTCACCTACCTGTACAAAAGGCCCGTAGCGGCCAATACGCACCGAAACTTTTTTACCGCTTACCGGGTGTACCCCCAAATCTCGTTCGCCGGTGGCTTTGTCGGCAGTTTCCAGTGTACTTTCAACCTCTTTATGGAAAGGAGAGTAAAAACCGCGGATCATATCGGTCCATTCAGTTAAACCCTGAGCAATTTCGTCAAACTGTTTTTCAACCGTTGCCGTAAAGTGAAAATCAACAATATCCTTAAAGTCTTGTACAAGGAAATCATTTACTACCGAACCAATATCAGTAGGGAAGAGTTTTCCTTTTTCGGCGCCGGTATTTTCGGTCTTTTCGTCTTTTACAATCTTTTCAGCCTTCAGCGTTAACACACGGAAAGTCCGCTGTCTGCCTTCACGTTCCTCTTTCACAACATAACCACGATTTTGTATGGTAGAGATAGTAGGAGCGTAGGTAGATGGCCGGCCTATACCCAATTCCTCCAGTTTTTTAACCAAACTGGCTTCGGTATATCTTGCCGGTGGACGTGAAAAACGTTCCGTCGCAATCATTTCCTGTAATTCCAGCTGCTGGCCTTTGCTTAAAGGCGGCAATATGGCATTTTCGCCATCCTGCAAATTTTCTTCTTCTTCGTCGCTTGATTCAAGGTAAACCTTCAGGAAACCGTCAAACTTCATTACCTCACCGTTGGCTACCAATTCTTCCTTGCGGGTAGTGATGCTGATCTTCGCGGTGGTTTTTTCAAACTGGGCTTCGCTCATTTGCGAGGCGATGGCCCTTTTCCAGATCAAATCATACAAGCGCATCTCGCTTGAATCGCTGCTGATGGTATGCTGGTTAAAATAGGTGGGGCGGATAGCTTCGTGCGCTTCCTGTGCGCTTGCGTTTTTGGTCTTATATTTTCTAAGCTGGTGGTATTTACTGCCGTATGCTGATACAATTTCCTGTTCAGCAGCATTTAAGGCGTGGTCGGATAAATTAACCGAATCAGTACGCATATAGGTGATATGACCCGATTCATAAAGCTTTTGCGCAACCTGCATGGTACGCGAAACCGAAAATCCTAATTTACGGCTGGCTTCCTGTTGCAGGGTTGACGTAGTGAACGGCGCGGCAGGTGAACGTTTGGCAGGCCTTGTCTCCAATGATTTTATCTCAAAGCCGGCACCGGTACAATCCTGCAGGAATTTTTCAGCATCATCCTGTTTCGGGAAACGTTCGGGTAATTCGGCCTTAAATGCACTTTTCCCTTTATCAAACAGCGCTACGATCTTAAATGCAGCTTCGGATTTAAATTTATTGACTTCGCGCTCCCTGTCTACGATCAACCGTACGGCTACCGACTGTACACGACCGGCCGAAAGCGACGGTTTAACTTTCTTCCATAATACAGGCGAAAGTTCAAAACCTACCAGCCTGTCTAAAACTCTGCGGGCCTGCTGGGCATTTACCAGGTTATAGTCAATTTTTCGCGGATTTTCAATGGCGCGCAAAATCGCGGGCTTGGTGATCTCGTGAAAAACAATCCGTTTCGTAGTCGCATCTTTGAGTCCTAGAGTATCAAATAAGTGCCATGATATGGCCTCTCCCTCACGGTCCTCGTCCGATGCCAGCCAAACCATATCGGCTTCTTTGGATAATTTCTTTAATTCACTGACTATCTGTTTTTTATCAGCAGGAACCTCATATTTTTGTTTGAAATCATTGGCAATATCAATGGCGTCGTCGGACTTCACCAGGTCGCGGATATGGCCATAACTCGACTTAACGGTAAAGTCTTTGCCAAGGTATCCCTCTATGGTTTTAGCTTTCGCCGGAGATTCAACTATAAGAAGATTTTTTGCCATTTAAGCGATTTTTTTTTGCAAATAAAACATAAAGAAAGCGAAACACAAGAAGAAAATTGAAATGAGGTTGCATTGAAAGGGGAATATTGTTGCAAAGTTGTAAGGTTTTAAGGTTGAAATGTTGTAAAGTTGAAGGCTTATTTAAGGCTATTACAAGCGGTTGAGGTAGTGTGGGTTTAGCCATTGTAGCACTTGGTATGCTACTTGCTAAAAGCTATTTTCAGTGCATCTATATCGCCGCTTAAAAGGAGTTGATAAAGATCCACCGCCTCATCCCGATTTTTTCCTTTTCGAATAATTTGCGACTCGGAATCGTCTTCAAACACGCCAATTAATGTTAAATCCTTGCTCATTTCCAGCACATTCTCGCCGGTTTTAAACAAACCTACCCAAAATGCACCGTGTTCGTCATCCATCTTCATCATTTCGTCAATGGCATTATTAACATCTTCGATGGTAATATTTTCCCAGGAACCTCCCCATGCAGTTTGTAAATAGGTTTCAAAAACTTGCATTTATTTGATTATAAAGTAGTTACATTAAATAATTTAATTACTATCATCGATTGGGATTAAAACCTTCCAACACTTCTATATCAAAAACCCGCCACCCAGCAAATCATTCCCCTCATAAAATACGGCTGACTGACCCGGCGCAATGCCTGATACTGAATGGTGGAAATCAACCTTCATATGTTCGCCCATTTGTACGATCGTACTTTGTGTGCCGGCATCTTTGTACCTTATTTTGGTAATGGCTTCTATTGGCTCGTGGATGCTTTCGTATTTCACCAGGTTTAAGTTTTTAACCCAGGCTTCTTTGCGTTCCAGTTCGTCAACCGTACCTAAAACTACTGTATTTGTATCGGGGTTGATGCTGGTAACAAACATTGGGTGACCAAGGGCAATACCCAAACCCTTGCGCTGGCCAATGGTATAAAACGGATATCCCTGGTGTTTGCCTACTATAGTGCCGTCAGTTAAAACAAAGTTACCGCCGGCGACACGTTGTTCCAAATCTTCTACTTTATGCCTTAAAAAGGCCCTGTAGTCATTATCGGGTACAAAGCAGATCTCGTAGCTCTCGCTTTTGCCGGCAAGCTCAACCTGGCCCATATCCATGGCCATTTGCCTGATCTCGGGTTTTGAAAAACTTCCCAGCGGAAATTTAGTACGTGATAGGTTTTTTTGTGATACGCCCCATAATACATAGGACTGGTCTTTATTTTCGTCTTTCCCTTTCGAGATCACATAGCGGCCACTATCCTGCAAACGGATATTGGCATAATGGCCCGTGGCAATAAATTCACAGTCCAGTTTGTCGGCACGTTTTAATAAGGCCTCCCATTTAATATGTGTGTTACATAAAACGCATGGGTTAGGGGTACGGCCGGCAAGGTATTCATCTACAAAGTTATCGATCACAAAATCACCAAACTCACTTCGGATATCCAATATATAATGCGGGAATCCATACCCAACCGCAAGTGCACGGGCATCGTTAATACTATCCAGGCTGCAGCAGCCTGTTTCCTTTGAGCTTCCGCCAGATGATGCGTAGTCCCATGTTTTCATCGTAAGCCCGATCACTTCGTACCCTTGTTCGTGCAGCATTACCGCAGCAACGGAGCTGTCAACCCCGCCGCTCATGGCTACTAATATCCTTCCGTGCTTACTCATTATGCAGCAAAGATACCGTTTTTGATTTTTATGGCGAGCTTCCTGAGTCAGTACAAGGTAAATTGTTTTGAAAGGTAGAAAAAGTGCTTTGGTTTAACGTAATGTAAATCTAACACTAACACCCTTTTGAATTTAACTAAAAGGTAAACATTTAGTTTTCCGTTCCGAAATTTGTATAACGGTTTAAATCATAAAAATTAATGCCATTGTAAAAAAGATCCGTCGACTTT
>NZ_CAIWNH010000433.1 GCF_903913935.1 uncultured Mucilaginibacter sp. | reverse complement strand
AATATACTAAGGGAGGATATTTATAAGGATTATCGGCTCATAATCGGTTCTTATCGGCTCTTATCGGCTCATGATTAAGCAAAAATTTTTATATTTGTATCATGAGTAAGGTTAATGTACATACCGAAACGCTGGATTTGAATTGGAAGCTGATTAATCTAATCAGTGAAATTGATCGTTTTGATGCATCATGGCAAGCTATTGAGCGGCGGGAGGGTCAAAGCCTGAAGGAATTAAGATTCATTGCCACGGTTAGGAGCGTTGGAGCATCGACCCGTATTGAAGGCTCAAAGCTAAGCGACGAAGAAGTCGATGTTCTTTTAAGGAATATGGACATTACAAAGTTGGTGGAGCGTGACCAGCAGGAAGTAGTAGGCTATTTCGAAGTTTTGGATTTGATAGATGAAAATTATCAAGCTATACCCGTATCCGACAATGGCCTGAAGAATTTACATAATCAGCTATTAAAATATAGCACGAAGGACGAATGGCATAAAGGTAATTATAAGCAGCATACAAACGCTGTTGAAGCTCATCTGCCTGATGGAACAACCCAGATCATTTTTAGCACTACGCCGCCCGGGTTTCCTACAGAGGATGCCATGAGGGAAATGGTCTTTTGGTATGAAACCGATAATGACACTCATACATTAATTAAATGCGCACTTTTTTGTTATGAGTTTGTAACTATACACCCCTTTCAGGATGGCAACGGGCGGCTTAGCCGCTTGTTGGCCACATTACTGTTAAGGCAAAACGGTTATCAGTGGATCAGATACGTTAGTTTTGAACATGAGATCGAAAGCCAAAAAGCAGAATATTACCGGGTGTTAAGAGCTTGCCAATCTCAAAGGCCGGGGGAGGATATAACGGAATGGGTTATCTTCTTTTTATCATGCCTTAGAAATATTCAAGAGGCTTTATTGATTAAACTGGATGCGCAGGGTGTAGCGCAAAAAATTTCAGTCAAAGAAAAGCAACTGCTGTATATAATCGAAAGCAATCCGGGAATAAAAACCAGCGAAATATCCAAAAAGCTCAATGTTTCTAACTCTACAGTTAAAAGGATGCTTGATAACCTGATCACTGCAAAATTGATAGAACGGCAAGGTGTCGGGCCAGGGTCATATTATACCTTATTGTAATCGGCTCATAATCGGCTCTTATCGGACCATATCGGCTCATTTAATTGTTTACAAACCCTAAAAAAATAATTCAGACTACTGACAAAATAGTGTCAGCACTTATTTGAAATATTGTTCCGACCTTTGTTTTAATCAGTTGTCTGAACATAGATTCGTAAGATTAAAGGATTTTAGGATTACATCTCCCCAAACAAAAAAACTACTGACAAAACAGTGTCAGCACTTATTTGAAATAATGTTCCGACCTTTGAATTAATTAGTTGTCTGAACTAAGATTCGCAGGATTTAAAGATTTTAGGATTAAATCACCCAAACAAAAAACTACTAACAAAATAGTGTCAGCACTTATTTGAAATATCTGACCTTTGAATTATGCCAATCAGCATAAAAAACATTTAGCCAAACGTTGGCTATCCCAGCCTTCAACAAGCAGTTTATTTAACCTTTTATTCATCTTCCGGACTTTCGGACTCTCCCGACTAAAAATTATGAGTTACAAAATATACCTATACGACACAGATACCGATTGCATTGGCTCCGGTACCCTATCATCAACCTATGTACAATCACAATTGGAAGCAGCGGCCGGGCAGGATGTGGAAGTGCATATCAGCTCGGTTGGCGGCAGCGCTTTTGATGCTATCGCCATTTACGATCTGCTTAAAAAATATAATGGCAACGTCATCACTTATATCGATGCACTTGCGGCTTCGGCGGCTTCCATAGTGGCCATGGGTGGCAAGCAGGTGGTGATGAGCAAATATGCATTGCTGATGATCCACAAGCCGATGGTGGGCACCGGCGGCAATGCTGATGAACTTTTAAAAGATGTGCAGATGTTGAATATAGTTCAGGCGCGTTTGGCGCAGATCTATATAGACAAAACCGGGTTGGACGGCGTTACTATCAATAGCTTAATCAACGCCGTCACCTGGTTATCTGCCGACCAGGCGCTCGACCTGGGCTTTATTGACCAGGTAGAAGACTACAGTGCCGACATTACCAACAGCGCACTTATTAAAAACTATGTAAACACGGCACCGGTATTTTACCAGCGCTGTATCAACAAAATCTTAACCAAAAAAAGCAACATGAACATCGAAAACAAAGAACTTATCGAAAAAACCACGTCGGTTTTGGATAAGATTATGAACTTCTTTAAGAAGGTAGTAAACAAACAAACCATTACAGACAAAGGCACCCTGCACCATGCCGGCGAACTGGACGAAGGCACCGAAGTTTACAACGACGAAGACATGAGCAGCCCCGCAGCCAGTGACACCTACACCACCGCAAGCGGCAGCAAAATAGCAGTGCAGGGCGGCCAGGTACAAAAGATTGTCCCACCGGCAGCTGACCCGGATGCAGATCCCGACGCGGATGATGATGACGATAGCGAACCGTCGGACAAGTTTAAAGCTTCAAAAAAACCGATGGACGTTCAAAACAAATTGCAATCCATCAAAGCAAAGCTACATGCACAAAATGCACTGTTAAACGAAGCAAAAGAAGCCCTGGAAACTGCAAACCTTCGTTTGAAAAAAACACGCGAAGAGGTAAAGAACGACATCCGTTCAGATTTCAGCCCTGAAGGCTCAAAACGCAGCAATAAAGCAAAAACTGAACCTGTTCCTTTCTTCGCACCGCAAACCGCATTGGCACAAAATGCAGTTAGGAAAGCGGTCTCCAAGTAGGGGTAGTTTAATTATAACTGCTACTAAAATCTGCTTCTGCTACTAACATTTCAACTTTTAAACATTACAACCATTTAAACAAAACATGGCTCAATTTACATTTACAAACAACACCTATGCCGGCGAAGCGCTGGCCGGGTTTATGGCCAGCACGCTTTTGGAAGCTGATTCCGTTAAGCGCGGATTGCTGACCGTTATTAACGACGTTAAAGCCCGCAAGGTGATCCTTGATGTTGACGACAACGTAGTTTTGCAAGACCCATCGGGCATTTTCCACGACCAGGGAACCACTGCCCTGCAAAACGAAAGCTACCTCGACCCGGTAGTGTACGAATTTATGAAACAGGAACAATGGGATAAGCTGATCCAGAGCTGGGAAGCACAATCATTAAAACCCGGCGCTTTTTTGGATTATGAAGGCGTTGTGGACCTGTCGGACTTTATGGTACAGCGTTACCTCACCAAAATACAAATAGCCAACGAGCGTTTGTATTGGCTGGGTAAAGGCTCAACCAAAGAAGCAAGTTTTACAGCATCTTTCCCGGGGTTATTACCGTCCATCGCCGCCGCATCTGGCGTTTACAAAGTTGGCTTGGGTAAACCGGCAACTTCCATGGCCGCTACCGCAATTGACGCAACCGGCCTGGTAATCGTATCAGATACTTCAACCTTAGCCGATGGCGATGTAGTAACCATTACCGCGGTAACCGGTACAAGCAAAGATACTACCAACGGTACGCCGGGAATTTCAATTCAGGGGCAATCGTACTTCATCCAGATAGCAAGCGCCACTTCTTTTAAACTGGTGCGAAACTATAACGAAGTGAACAGCCGCCTGGCAGCAACTTTTACCGGCACATCAACTGCGGCTACAATCAGCTACATCAACGTAAGCAATGTGCTGTCTGTTTTGGGCGGCGTTTATGCGCAGCTTGATCCTGCCGACCGTATCCAGGACGATTTTAACCTTCAGGTTCCTTTACACGTTGGTTACGCCTTCGCACAGGCACAGGCAAACAAGGCGCTAAACGTTATCAATGCCTTTACCGACATGAAAAAGATGGATTACCTGGGTATCCCGTTACAGATCATGAACCATTGGCAGGCAAACACCATTTTAGGCGCACGCTCATCCAACCTGTTTTTAGGGGTCGATTTATTGGGCGATGCTTCAGAACTTTCAACTGTTTACATGAAGCCTTACACCAACGATAATGTGGTACGCATGAAAGCCCGGATGAAAGCGGCCGTTAACTTCAAATTTGCCAACGAGATATTTTACCTAAGCGCGTAAGACCCCCCGGCCCCCTAAAGGGGGAGCAAAAAAACTAAACACACTTTTATAATTACATCCACCTCTATTCCCCCTTTAGGGGGTGAGGTGGCTAATCAACAAAAAACATGTCAATCTACAATAAAATAAACGCAGGGTTCAGTTTAGGAACTGCATCGCCTGTAACCGCTGGTATCGAGGATGTGATCTACATCTTTAACCAGGATGATTTCACGCTCACCTTTGATACCGCCAACCCGCTTATCGTAACCGGGATCACCGCCGTAGGCACCGCCAGTATATATAAATTCGAAGGCACCAATAACAGTTTCAACACCTCATCCAAACTAGCCAAAACATCGGTTGGGCCACGTTATACCGAGGAAATAGACTTTAACATTGCCGGTTTTTCTGTCGACATAAAAACACAGCTGATGGCTATGGGCTATGGCCGTACACGCGCCATCGTCATTAACAACTACAACTCCAGCGATTCGGCCATCGAATTGTTTGGCGCGGTAAATGGCTTGATCCTCACCGATGCCGAACGCAGCGCAGCTGATGAAACGGTAGATGGCGGCTACAAGCTAAAACTCACCAATCCCGATAAATTAAGGGAGCCCTACCCGCCACGCGCTGTATCCATCGCCCCGACCAATGGCACCGCCACTTACGCCAGCTCCCTTGCGGCAATTGAAGCTTTGGTGGCTTCTTAGTTCATCGTTGATGGTTCATAGTTCATGGTAGAATGCAAATTTTACTGTGCGCTATGAACCAATCTTCGGGTATGAACTATGATCAATGCACTATTAACCAAAAACTAATGACAAAGAAATACATCCTAAAACCCGGCAAACACCAGTTCGCAACCGGATCGCATGCAGTGCATGATAACGATAACCTGAGTGATGAAGAGGCTGAATGGTACCTGGAAAAGTATCCGCATATAGCCGGGCTGTTTGTTGAAAAGTTGGAAAGTTGTAAGATTGAAATGTTTGAAAACGTTTCTTCAGAGAGCATTAAAAAAGAAACGGAAACAACCCCATACCAAGCCGATCAGCAAGAATATCCAACGGAAAAATAACATTCCAACTTTTCAACCTTCCAACATTACAACAACAAAATATGAAAACATACCTGCCACAAATAGAGCGGAGGATATTTGTACGCCCGAATCAAACATTTGGCATACTCAATTACGACCTGGATAACGCTTATCCGCAACGCATGCTCGAACTGGTAGCCGCCTCCCCTACCGCTAAAGATTGCTGGAACAAAAGGGCCAAGTTTATAGGCGGAAATGGTTTTGAAGAACCGGGCCTGGGAAAACAGATCATCAACCCTAATGGCCTAACGCTGGCTAAACTGTTAAAGGCGGTAGCTACCGATAAAGCTTTGTTTACCGGCTTCGGCATCCATGTAAATTACAATGCCAATTTTAAAATTGTATCGGTAAATTATGTAAAGTTTGAGGATATCCGCCTGGGAGATAGTGACTGCCCGGACACGGCAGAAAAATACGCTGTTTACTCCGACTGGGGACGCAAGAGCTGGAAGAACATCATGCGCAGCAAGATCACCTTCCTTGACAAATACAATCCTGACGAACAGGCCATAAAAAACCAGGTATTAGCTTCAGGCGGCTGGGATAAATACAAAGGGCAATTATTTTACTTTAACCCGGAAGTGGATGATTACCCGTTGATTGAAGCAGATTCCGTTTGGGAAGATTTTGAGACCGAAGCCGGGATAAAGATCTTTAACAACCGCGAAGTAACCACCGGCTTTTTACCATCAACCATGCTTTTTATGCAGGCCCGCAGGGAAGAAGCCGATAACAGCCGACCGGATAACGATGATTTGCCTTATATCAATATGCCATCGCAGTTGGAAAAAGACCTGGGATCATTCCAGGGGGCAAAAAGCGCACAAAAGATCATTGTAATTGAGTATGAAGACGAAACATCAAAACCGGAGTTTAAACCCTACTCTATCCAAAACAACGACAAGCTTTTTGAAACGACTGAAAAATCGGTCGAGGCCCGTATCATTAAAGGATTTTCGGTACCAAAGGAACTTATCAATTCAGAGGGCACATCAGGATTAAGCAACGGCGGCGAAAAGAAAATAGCTATCCGTGAATTCAATGACAATACTGCGCCGGAAAGGATTGAACTATCGGAAACTTTCGCGGAAATTTTCAGTAATTATTATTTGGATATTAACCCGACTGACAACTGGAACATCCTGCCCGTTCCGGCAAACGTATCCGATGATATTACAGGCATCAAAGCCGGTGGCAGTATTAATCAATTGCTATTGGCTGATCTTCCTGCTCAAAACAAAATAGCCACGCTGGTTTATGTTTACGGCTTTAAGCAGGCCGAGGCAGAAGCGATGTGTCTTTAGTTAGAGAGTAAATGATTGGGTTGGGTTAGGTGCGTTGTCATGCTGAGGCTCTCGAAGCATGCGGGCAAAGGCCTTTACGCGCACCCTTCGAGAACCTCAGGGTGACACCCTTATTAACTCAATCAACCTATTCAACTCAATCAACTTAATCAACCCAACCCCATGAACACCATTTATCTCATCAATCAAACCACATTTCAAAATTACGAGGATATCTCTGTCAATATAAAGCCCGAGCGCCTTAACGTTTTCATCAAAAAAGCCCAGGACCTGGACCTGAAACCTTTTTTGGGTCATGCCTTGTATTACGACTTCATCAAGCATTTTAACAGCGACGGAACCCTGCAGGATACAGCCCCACAGCCTTATAAAGACCTGCTAAATGGTAGCGAATACCTGGATAAATACGGCCACATTGTTTTGTACGAGGGCCTGCTGCCAACATTGGTTTATTTCACTTTCGCCAGGTTTATTGAGGCCGATGCGGTACATTATACGGCAACAGGTCCGGTTGTAAAACACCACGATATGGGCGACGCGGTGGCGCCAAAAGATATTGTAAAACTGGTGCAGCAACAGCGCAGCGTAGCCAATGCCCATGCCAACGAGGTGGAAAAGTTCCTGTGGGATAATAAAGCCGACTTCCCTTTATGGCAATATAACGGCAAAAACAAAAGCAGCCGCCAGTCGGGCCCGCGGATCCGCAGTATCGACCGCACGAGCTTCAACTTTCCATCCGGTTTCGATCATTCAGGCGCCGATAGTTACCTGCCCATAACTGAATTCATGAACTAGTGTTAAGTCAATAGTCTTGAGTCGGAAGTCCCAAGTCAGCTTTTGCTCGCATTCCACTTGAGACTAAAGGCTTGAGAATCAAGACTACCCCTTAATTTAACAAAAACACAACACAGCGCACGATTGAAAGAATTTTACAGGATATAGAAATATCCAAACGGTGAAATCCTTTTCAAATCGGTGCAATCACAAAACTCAAAATAATGCCAACCGATAAAAAAATAAGCGAACTACCAGTAGCCACCTCCATCAGCGAGGCCGACGTTTCTGTACTAGTAGATGGCAGTACCGACTATCAATACACGTTTACCCTGTTGCTTCAGTTTTTAGAGGCAAACCTGAGTACGGGTGCTAAAATCTCCTTTGGTACTGTGCTCCCTCAAAACACCAGTGGCAATAATGGCGATGTATTTGTAAATACGTCTGCGGGGTCCTTCGCACAAAAGGTATCCGGCACCTGGACGGTGGTTTACAATCTCCCTGCAGCAAATGCCGCCGATGGCACATTACTTTATGGCGCCGGTATGCCCGGATCATCCACCGGCAAAAATTCCGACAGCTACATCAATACTTTAACCGGTATCTTTTACCAAAAAGCATCGGGTGCCTGGGCACAGGTATTTTCCATGGCGACAGGCCCGCAGGGACCACAAGGTGCGGCGGGAGCCAACGGCACAAACGGAACCAATGGCAACACTATTTTATTTGGCACCACTGTGCCGTCGAACAGTACCACAGGTATTAACGGCAATTTTTATATCAATACCAACACCTATGTATTATACGGGCCAAAAACAGCCGGCGTTTGGGGCGATGGTATTTCGCTGATTGGTACCGGCATACAAACCGGCGGCACAGCGGGCCAGATATTGGTAAAAACCGACCGTACAGATTTTAATACCGGATGGGAGGATAACTCATTTGCCAACCTCTCCGGTCAGCCGGTCGACAATACCAATATGGCAACTGCCCTCGCTACAAAACAAAACACCCTGGGATATACCCCAGAGAACATCGCCACCAGGGGCCAGCCAAACGGATATGCTTCGTTAGACAGTAGCGGCAAAGTACCTTCGGCCCAGTTACCGGCCTATGTGGATGAGGTGCAGGAATTTTCAAGCCTGTCAGTTTTCCCTGCAACGGGAGCAGCCAATATTATTTATGTTGCGATAGATACCAATTACGAATACCGCTGGAGCGGTTCAACCTATATCCAGTTAGTTGCATCACCAGGTAGTACAGATGCTGTTCCAGAAGGGAGCACCCATCTTTATTTTACTGCCGCGAGGGTTTTGGCAGTATTGCTTACAGGTATCAGCTTCGGCACAGTTTCGGCGGTAACAGCTACTGACAGTATCCTTGCCGCCATCGGAAAATTGCAGGCACAGGTCACTTCCCTCTCCGGCAAAATATTGCCGACCGGAGGCACCACCGGGCAAATACTCGCCAAAACATCCAATACAAACTACGATACGCAATGGATAAACCCGCCCGCTGGCGGTGGATCCTCTAATTTCTCTTACAACTTTTATCAAACCACATTATGACAAGTTCATCAAATACTACTTCATTTGCTACGTTAACTCAAAGCTATCCATCTGTTAGCATTGCTTCTGGAACGGCCGCAAACACGGTTACCCAGGTAACCACAGGCAACACTAACGCAAGCGTTATAACAGACATCCTTTTCAGGAATCTTGGTTCGGCAACAGTAAACTTTGACATTTACATCGGCTCAACATCTACTGCGCAAAATAAAATTGTGCAAATACAAATCCCCGGAAGTGCAGGTAATAACGGAACTACGCAACTTGCATCACTAGCCGCATTAGGGCCTTATTTATTCGATTTAGATTTGGCAGGCAACCGCGTAATAACCCTGGAAAGCGGTATGGCTATATCTGTGGCAAATACTGCCACTACTTCTGCTGCAGTATATATTATGGCTAAACAAAGAAATTTCTAATTGCGAAGCATTCTTGAATGGCAATAAAAAACAAATAATACACGAAAAATCATGTACGAAATAGCAGCAGTTAATACATCACCGTTTAGATTGTTTTT
>NZ_CAIWNH010000432.1 GCF_903913935.1 uncultured Mucilaginibacter sp. | reverse complement strand
AGGCGAGGACGGCACCGGCACCGGCTTTCTTTTTAGCTGGTAAACAACAAACCCTTCTTCGTTCAGCTGGTTATATAACACCGACCGTAAAAAATGCATTATTGAACCGTTATAAGCCTTCAGCCTGTTTTTTTTCCATTTTGCCCGCTGGCTTTTGTCGCCTGCAATTGGTTCAAATAAAACCTGGCCTTTATAAGTAACTTTATTGATCACCCGGTCATCTGTAAAATCGCTTAAACCATATTTCAATTTATAACCCAGGGCACTATTTTCAATTTCAAGTATGTCAGTTGAGGATCCCTTAAGCATTTTGGTTTTGTCATCGTAACTCAGCTCCAGCACCTCCGGATTTATTATTTTGCATTTATCCGCAAAGCCCGACCTTCCTAAAAACTCCTCTTTAAACCACCTGTAATTTCTCTCCCAGTTTGGATCCACCTGCACCTTAACCTCTGATAATTTGATCACCTTTGGCACCAGTTCAATATCGTGTACGTTGATATTCTGGTTATCCATAAAAAGCATCCCCTGGTAAGTAGCGTACCCTATTACCGTCACAATTACCTGGTACTTCCCCGGGTTTGATACGTTTAACTTAAAAGTACCGTCGTCACCTGTAGTTACACCGATGGTTGAATTACTTAGAAAAACACTCGCATTAACTATAGGTTTTTTATCGATACTATCCACAACGCGCCCGCTTATTTCGTAAACCATTTCCCTGGCTTTGCGCTGCAGTAAAATATTCTTGTCAACCTGTTTAAAATTCAGGTTGGTATTTTGCAACAGGGCCGTAAGGGTTTGTTCAATGGTGCGGGTGGCTGGTTCAAGGTTCAAATGGCCAAGCGGTTTGATGTCTTCGTCGCGGTAATAAAAACGTAAATCCGTTTGCTTTTCTATTCTTTTTATCGCTGTTTCCAAACTCTCGTCTTTCAGGCCAAGGGTTACCTTTTCTATTGAAATGCTTTGCCCGTTCGCACATGCAGCAAAAAATAGCAGAGAGCTTACCGCTAATACAATAGCTATAATTAACCGGGGCTGTATCAATTTTATAATTTAGGTTTTATTACTAGTTTGAAAATGGCCGCTAATTGCATCCCGGGCCATCAATAACAATACTTCCGTCGGGCCTGGTTTTATAGGTAGCGTTATTAAACATGCAAATAATGTTTAAAATTTCATCCAGCTTTTCAGCTTTTATAGCTGTACCCGTAAAACGGCAGTTTTTAACCTTATCATTGGCAAAGCTGATCTTCACTTTAAAACGTTGCTGTAGCTGGTTGGCGGCATCGGCAAAAGTTACATTATTAAAATGCAGGTTACTCTCCAGCCATGCGATCACCGATTCAGCGTCAACATTTTTTTGCGAATGCTGAAGGCTGATTTCATTAAAACTAATCTGCTGGTTTGGGGTAATTACACCTAAAGGTTGGTTTCCGTTGGCAACGCTTACTTTTCCACGGGTTACCGTAACTACTATTGTATGTTCCTTTTTATCTTCTTTGATATTAAAAGCCGTGCCCAGCACGGTAGTTACCACCTTACCGGTGTGTATAATGAATGGTTTGGAAGCATCATGCTGAATATCGAAATAGGCTTCGCCCGATAAATATACTTCGCGGGTTTTACCGGCAAATTTAACGGGGTATTTTAATGCCGACATTGAGTTCACCTCTATCTTGCTTCCGTCAGGCAAAACCACCTGTTTCTTTTGATTATCCGGAACATTAATTACGGCAAAACTAGCCGTTGCCGAAGTTGTTTTAACGGCGGCCTTTTGAAGGAAGATCGTAAAAATGATAACAATGGCTGCAGCCACCGCGGCAAAACCAAGCAGCCAGATCCTGCCGGGATGCATACGTACCACGCGGGTATTATCTATCCCTGCTTCTGCTTCAATATCCCTGAACAAACTTGCCAGCCAACGGTCACGGCTAATTTTATCCATCCGCTCCCAGGGCGAACCTGCGGCATGGTGCTGATCGAGCCATGCGTCCACCTGCTCCATTTCTCCCGGCGTTGCCTCTCCTTTTAAGTAGCGATCTAAAATATCTTCCATATCAATCCGGCTCATTGCTATTTAAATTTGATAATTGTCGGTTGAAAATGTAAAACGTACCATAGTCAATATCATTATTTATTTGATTTTTTTTTAATGAAACCACCAGAACATAAAAAGCAGCGGGCTTATCCGCATTAACGATTTCCGCAAATGCTTTAATGCTGCTGATAACTGGTTCTTAACGGTTTGTTCGGAAAGGCTTAGTTTTTGGGCGATCTCAGGATTACTCAGGCCCTCGTCACGGCTTAACTTATAAATTTGCTTTACCCTGTCAGGAAGCTGGTCGAGTGAATGCTGGATAGCTTGCTGCAGCTCTTTCGCTTCCAGTTGCTTATCGCCGCCATGCTGAAAAAAAGAAGGTAACGATTGCAGGGCCAATGCATAGTCCTCACGCGTGATGTTTTTCCGGATCTTATCAATGATCCGGTGGCGCACAATGCCATACAGGTACGATTGTAAGTTTGAAGTGATCTGCAGTTGTTCCCTGTTTTCCCACAGCTTCACAAACAGATCCTGCAGCAGATCGCGGGCATCTTCCAGGTCATAAAGTTTTGACGCTGCAAAACCGGCGAGGCTTTTACCATACCGCCGGTAAATTTCAGCAAATGCCAGCGGATCACCATTTTTTAATAGGGCAACCAGGCGCTCGTCTGGAAATTTGATATAGGCGGTCATATTGGTATGTAATGCCTAAAATAGGATTAAATAAACAGAAGAACAACTGGGCGCCGATTCAGTTGTTAATCTTTGCATGCAGATTTGTCAACTTTTAAAAAATT
>NZ_CAIWNH010000431.1 GCF_903913935.1 uncultured Mucilaginibacter sp. | reverse complement strand
TACTGAAGCATACGCTGTTTTAATTCCAGTAACCGGGTGAGATATGGCAAAAATGTAGGGTTGCCGTTATTATGCTTGACAATTTCTAAATGGCTATCAATAAAACTTTTGACATTAAATACAATACTGCAATAATCTAACTTTATGGGCTGTTTAGGTAACGGTATAGCCTTAAAATATGTTTCCAGTTCTGTTATATCCCACAATTGGGTAAACTCTTTTCTAAAGGGCTTAAAATGGGTTTCAGGTGATATTAGTTTGCTTTTTTTAATAGCTGTATTTAAACGTTCACTATTTTCAACTTTTTTACTTAGCGGGGATACCGGTTTCGTGACATTGTGAAACGATGTTTCTGTTTTATTACCGTTATCTATAAATTCCTTATAGTCATAACTGATCAAATAATCGGCAAGGTCTAAGCCGTTGAGTTTGTCGGCTTCGCTTGCTTTTGATTGAAGTAAATCTGAAATAATAAATGATGTTCCCGGCATTAATTCGGAAAGTTGGCCGGCTTTAATTTTCCATTTGTCAAAGCCATTAAGATCCGGGAACAGGCAAACATTGCGCCCGGCCAAGACCAGGCATTTTTCAGCCGTAAAATTTAAAAGGCTTCCTGCCGCTAACCAAACAAAACCGGGCAAGTATGCGCTGGCAATTATTGCGGTTTTTTCGCTTTCAACTATTGCAACGGGTTTTGTTTTATCCTTTAGCAAGTGTTCACCAAATAAACATTGTTTTAACTCATATTCGGGCAGTTTAAGGACCGCATGAACCCAATTGATATACCTATAAGGCTTTTTCACCCTTTTGCCCGTAGAGGGGCTATAAAGCATTATTTTGCCTGTCCTTACATGGCCCTGTTTATCGATCTGCCAAAACACGGTTGAACCCGGCCAGTGCTTTGATGTTCCGATAAAATATTTACTTATCAATTCGTTTACAATCCCAACCCCGAAAAGGCTAATTAAAAATTTGACAAAGTTGTTATCCTTGTGGTCTTTCAAACTTTCTTTAAATAAGTTAACCGGGATAAATGAAACAGGCTTTTGTTGAGAGATAAAAACTTTGGGTATGTAATGGGTATTGGGCTGCAGTGCGCCAAATGAAATATCGTTATCCTGAAAATATTGTTTCGGGGTGTAATGATACCCGCATTTACTTTCACGGCTACACCGGCCAACGGTGGGGTTTAAATGTTCGCCTGTTTGAGTATCAAGGTAAAGGGAAAACGTTTTATCCCTATGGTTACAGCCGGGACAACGGTAACGGGTTTTCATTCCTTTATATGGCTCCAATATGTATCTGTGTTCACTCATTACTTAGCTTTTAGCGTTTCCTGTTTCCTTTCACTAAGAGAAAAGAAACAGGAAACGGCATTTTAAAACGGTGTTTCCTATTCGTTTCCCTCGTTTCCTGTAGAAACGCTATCGGAAAGGCTGTTATCCCAGCCGTTCTTTTTGGCCTTATCAAAGAGCTTTGAAATGCTGCCTTTAGAATTATACCCGATTTTCTTTGCTATCTGTTCGTAACTTAAACCCTGTTCCTTTAATTCCTTCGCCTGTTCATATTTTGCCTTGCTGTTATCGGTGTCGGTCTGTTTAACCAGTAGTTCAAATGGCATACGATCCCCCGTATTTGAGAAAACAAAATTTTGTTCGTCAAACTGTAAAACATAGCTTTCCTTTTTGTAGCTGGCTGGCAAATAGTTCCCCTTCACAATACACAAATGCCTGTTTAGTGGGTTCATCAGGTCGGCTCTTAACTCAATTACCAGCCTCATTTTTGCCTCAAAACCCTGTCCGCTTAACAGATTATTTTTATTAGGTTCAAAATTTTCTGTGCGCTTTCCGGTATGGTGTAAAAACAAAATCAGACATTCGTGTTTTTGTGCCAATTCCTGAAAGGTGTGTAAATATGTTCTTATTCGCTGGGTGTCTTTAAGGTCGCCCCCGTAGGCATCAGCGAAACAGTCAATAATTACAAGGTCGGCTTGCTTATTCGTTAAACGCTTGTCCAGTTTGCTGTAGAGGTTTGTAATATCAAAAACAAAACGCAGCCCTTTTAATAATTCAGGCTTGTAACGCTGTGTTTGTCTGGAAAGTAAATAAGCTGTTTCACGCTCCAGGTCTTCGGTTGAAACATAAATTACTGAACGGTGTTTTGCATTTATTTGGAAGCCTAAAAAATTGTTTTCACCTGTAACCACGGCAACGGCTAACTGTCGCAAAATTGAACTTTTGCCGGTGTCTGAACTTCCAGCCAAACAAGCTAAACCGGTTTGCTGTAAGAATGGATAAACAAGGGTTGGTATTTCCTTAATATCGGAAAGTAAAAGTTGTTCACCTGTTGTTTCCGTTTCGGCTTGCTTGATTATTCCGTTTGCGTGGTCCAGTATTTCAGCGGCTGCAATATTACTTTCATTCCTGATACCATATTTATCAAAATCAAAATCCGGCTGAATTTCTTTATTTTTGTCCTGTAAATCTTCGAAAGACTTAACAGGGGGTGAACCATGTTCCTGCATGTGATACCCCCTTTATTATTTAGTTTTAATTCGGGTTAGCGAATTATTAATATCTTCCAGCTTATAGCGAACTTTGTAACCCAGCCGAAATGCCTTTATGACCCCAGTCATCGTATATTGGTGCAGTGTTGGCAAGGAAATATCCAATAGCTTTGCTGTTTCCTGCCGGGTGAAAATTGTCTTTTCGGGCTTTTGGGTTGAAATTATTTTATACATTTCGGCGCGGACGGATTCTGAAATGCAATCGGCTAAGAGCGTTTTAAACTCTGTAGGTTCGTAGGTAGTTGTGAATGTTTGAGTTGCCATCTTATCTAATTTTATTCAAATCTGATAAGATTAAACACTTTGATTTCGGGGGTTTAGGAACCCCGATTTATTTTTTATTTATTTTAATCAAGTTTTTCATTCGAATAGATCAGGAAGGCTTTTTTTAATCGTTCCAGAAATAAGCTCCTGTCTTTTACTTTAATTCTTTCAGATAAACGCCTCGATAAATTCTGGTCGTCAAAGCCGTTCGTTTCATCCAAGTTGAAAAAATGTCTAAATAATTTTATTAGTTCCTTGCGTGTAAGTATTTGTTTGTCGATTCTCTCTAAATCATTGTTTTCATGCAAAGCTGTAATTAACTCAATAAAGTCACCGGGGCCACCTTTAAATCTCAAGTTAGAAAAAAAACTATTTTCAATTTGTTCTTTTAATTTAATATCGAACCATCTTAATACGAACATGTGTTTTTCGAAATTTATTTTTATACGCAGATTGAAATCAGCACTAAATTTCCTATTCATGTCAATGAAAATGGCTTTTGTAAACTTCAAAAAAAAGGCTTTATCATTTGCGTTATCAAATTGATAATTAAGACAATCCTCTATTTCAAAATTCTCCTTTAGTTCTTTATAAATTACAAAGTAAAGGTAGTGACACAAACTCACATCATCGTATTCACTAAAATCATCGTCCAAGATTTTCCCATCGTAACCAAGTTTATGTATCCGGCGAATCAGTATGTCGTATTTATTGTTTACAGGGAGATCAGCATGGTTGATGGAATAAAGTGACTTATATTGTAAGGCTTTAAATGCGGTAATGTTAATTTCATCCATATTCATATGTGGTCAAAAAAAAATAATATCTGAATAAAAATGACCGTAATTTATACAGCCTTTAATAAAGGTTCATTCCAATGTTGCTTTAGCTTTTCAGCATGTTCCTTTGGTGTTACCCGGATATATTTCATGAATGAGCTTTCGGTTGTGTGGCCTGTTATAGCCATTATGCTGATCGTAGGGAAATTATCTAAGTACATGTTCGTTGCAAAAGATCGGCGCGCTGTATGGCTTGAAATAAGGTCATGTTTCGGAACATTAGTAATAACCTCTTTCCCGGCTTTTGTATATTGCAAGGAAATCAATTCGTTAAATTCTGCCTTCTTAGCTACGTCCTTTAGATATTCGTTCATTTTTTGGTTGCTGATCGTCGGGGGCAAACTATTTTCTGTTAGGCCTTTGTACTTTTTCATTATTTCCCGTACATATTTATGAATAGGGACAAT
>NZ_CAIWNH010000430.1 GCF_903913935.1 uncultured Mucilaginibacter sp. | reverse complement strand
GCAATGAAGAATAAGGCTTTGTAACTCCCGGGATGGGCCGCAAGGTATAAAAGGGCGATTAATGGGCCAAACACCGCTCCTAAAGTATCCATGCTCCGGTGAAAGCCAAAAACGCGTCCCTTATATCTTGATGTTGTTTCGTCCGAAAGTAAGGCATCCCGGGCGCCCGTCCTTATACCTTTGCCCAATCTGTCTGTGGTGCGTGAAAAGAACACCCATAAAGGATATTTAAAGAGAGCCATCATCGGTTTTGATATAGCGCTAAGTGCGTATCCTATCCGTATAAAGGGCGACCGTTTGCCGGTGGCATCGCTCAAATTGCCGAAATAACCTTTACTTAAACCCGCTGTTGCTTCTGCAACGCCCTCCAGGATGCCTATCAAAATGACGGAAAAGCCAATGGCACGCAAATATACGGGCATCACAGGGTACAACATTTCACTGGCAACATCTGTAAAAAGACTCACCATTGACAAGATAAGCACATTACGGGTGATGATTTTCATTGCTGAATTTATAAATTATCTGTCTTTATACCTGTAACAAGCGCATTTTTTTTTAACGGGGCCATTGTAAGTAAATTTTTATACCTGATTTTTTAAGGTGCCTCAAAATGTTTAATGCTGCAACAATACTTAAACACCAAATAATATTTGAAATCGGGTAGGGGATAAAGTATTGCTTTAGCGCATCCATAGGTCTATTTTTATTTAGTTATAGGCTGCCTGATAATAGTTTTCAATTTTTCAGGTGCGGTTCTGCGCATATCGTTCAGGTATATTTCCCGGTGTTTACCGTGCATTTTATAACCATTGTCTTTGATAAAAGCATGCAGTTTTAAAATATTTGCCACTTCGGCGCTATACGGGCCTACGTGTAGTAATTGTGCACATGGCCCTTCTTCCATGCTTTCAAGCCTTAGATTATTCAGCATAGGAATTGCTTTTCTCCGGGCGACCAGCTCTTTGGCCTGTTCAATAATTTCACTGGTTATAAAATTGGGTTGCATGATCATGATGGTCCATTTCCAGGCAGCTTTGTTCTCCATCGAAAAATTGTTCATATCATCGGTCCACCATAGGCCTTCCAATGGCATTACACCATAATCAATTTGTTGTTCGCCTTTTTTGAGCATAAATTTCATGGTGTATGAAACGCTGAATAAAGCTTCTATGGCTTGCTGGAACATCGTCGAATCATTCGGGTCGCCATGCCCGTCAATCATCAGGTAGTTGAGTTTGGGCACAGTTACCATGCTGATCTTATTGGCGGGCACTTTATAAAGCGCCGCGAGGTTTTTTTTAGGTCTATCTTTTTCATGGTATTATGAACTTAGGTAGTTACCTGAGCTTTAATATTCAACTTCTTTATCTCCTCCGTCAAATTTTCAGGAATTTCGCGGCAATGGCAATGTTTGATGTGTTCCAGGTGCCAGGCTATTCGTTCTTCTGTGATTGCATTTTTTGGCATGGGATGTGCCAGGTGCGATTCAGTGTTCGTCTTGCTCGATTTTAATAGTTTGGTTAAATCATTTCTGCTTTTTGCAAACTGGTCCATTAAAAGGTGCCAGCCAACGGCTTTAATGTTAATTTTTAAGCGGTTGTCAATTAAAACCAGGTTGGCACTTGCCAGGTAAAGGAACCTGACACTATAGAAATTACTGAAGCTGTTTATTTCAAGAATAAAAGGCGCAAAGAGCACATAGCTGATAACGGCAATAAGTATAAGTCCAAAAATCAGCAGCCCTGTCATCTTTAAACTATTTACAGGGCAAAGCTAAATGTGTTGATGCGCGAATGAAATGATGGCTGTCAATTCATTTAATGATCGTTATCAGATCAAAAAATTTAACATCACGACCATTCCGTATGACTACAAGGGGCATTTTTAAAACCTGATCACATCAGTATCCGGGGGAACATGCCCCAGCATCCGGCACATGGTCATGATCTGCCCTTTGTGATGGAATTCATGGGTGGTTACGTGTGTAAAAAGCTGCAGGGGAGTAATGCTCACCAACCCGGCGCGGTTATGATGGCCTTCAACGGGTACTTCCATTTTATCCTTAAAACTTTCAAGGAAGCGGGCTACAATATCATCTGCCCGGGTGTACAATTGGCGGATCAGGGCCACATTAGTAAAATCTTCATTACTGATCAATTTAGCCGGCTGTTTCAATGCAAAATAAGCAAGCCAATGAAAATAACAATCGGCATTGTGCACCAGGAAATACCGGAGGGGCTGGTTGTTAAATGCAGGCATCGGCGTATTCAGGTCGTGGCCAAGCTGTGCATCAATAAAACTCAAGACAACTTTCCTTGAGCTTTGAACCAGCGCGTATTGTTGTTGAAGTGCAGCAATCATTGCAGTTATAACTTCACCCCCCTCAAAAACTCCTCAATCCCCATTTGTTTTTTGCCTTCCAGCTGTACATCTGTTAAGCAGATGAACCCATCGGTGGTGGCAAATTTTAAAAAGGTTTTGTTATCCGTCAAAAAATGGCCCGGTAAAAAATTATGCTGCTCAATTTCATAAACCGATTTGTACACTTTGAGGATCTTGCCGTTTAAATGGGTGAAGGCGGTAGGGATGGGGCTCACTCCGCGTATTTTATTGTATATGGTTATAGCAGGCTGGTTCCAGTCGATCAGGCAATCTTCCTTAAAAATTTTAGGGGCGTGCCTTAGTTCAACCCCTTCCATTAACTGCGACTGAGGGTGCTCGTTATACCTGCCGCTTTCAACGCCTTTAACGGTTTTTACCAGCAATCCGGCCCCTTTGTACATCAGGCGGTCATGCAGTTCGCCGGCCGTTTCATGGCCTGTAAGGGTTACTTTTTCTGTAAATAATATATCGCCGGTATCAATTTCATGCTTCAGGAAAAATGTAGTTACGCCGCTTTCATGCTCGCCATTAATCAGCACCCAGTTAATAGGGGCGGCACCGCGGTATTGCGGCAGGAGCGAAGCATGCAGGTTAATGGTTCCGCGTGCCGGCATGTTCCAGACAACCTCGGGCAGCATCCTGAAGGCCACTACTACCTGAAGATCGGCATTAAATGATTTCAGTTCTTCTAAAAATGCAGGGTCCTTTAATTTTTCGGGCTGCAATACGGGTATACCATTTTCAACGGCGTATTGCTTCACGGCCGATTCCTGGAGTTTTTGCCCACGCCCGGCGGGTTTATCAGGCGCGGTAACAACCGCCACAATACTACAACCAGCCGTAATTAATGCGTCTAATGATGTAACAGCAAACTGGGGCGTACCCATAAATATTATCCTCATAGCAGATAGTAGTTCTAAAAAATTAATATTTCAACCGATACACCAGCCCGACCTTCTCTGAATTTCTTTCGCCAATTTGCAGAAAGACTTTTAGATTTACATCCGGGCGAAATCGGAAATCGAACATCCCTGCCGCATGCAGGCTGGCCAAATCCGAAATCGACTTACGGGTACAATAAATACTTTTTCCTTATCATTTTATAGTGGCTTAAAGCAGGCTCCCAGGTTTTTCGGATCTCTTTTTCGCCCTCGCCGGCCTCTATTTGTTTTTGTAATTTTTCTGTCCCCGCAAGTTTTGTAAAATACGCATTAAAAAAATGCTGCTTGTCCGGAAATGCCTTGTATAGCGCTATCAGCCAGCTTAAATTAAGCATTTTATTTTCCCGGATAAAGTCGGTGTTATAGCCCTTAAGATCAATGCCATAACAAACCTTGTCCTTTTGCGGTGGGTCTTCGCTCATACCCGCGATGCTGGCCGGTTTAAAGCTATCAGCATATTTGCCGGCTAGTGTTGGGTGCCCAATTTGCAAAAAAGGGTACATGGTACCCCTGCCAAGGCTTAATGTTGTCCCTTCAAATAAACAAACAGATGGATAAAGTATAACCGATTTATCGGTATTCAAATTTGGAGAAGGGGTAACAGGAAGCTTATAGGCGTCGCTGTGTTTATAGTTTGCTGTTTTAATAATACGAAGTTTGCATTGAACATGGTTTTTAAGCCAGCCCTCGCCGTTGATCATCTGGGCGTATTCGCCAATAGTCAGGCCGTGGACTATTGGTATAGGGTTTAATCCGACGAATGAGCGAAAGGCTGTATCCAGCACTGGCCCGTCAACATAAAAACCATTAGGATTTGGCCGGTCTAAAATCATCAGCTCAACATGGTTTTCGGCACAGGCCTCCATTACATATTGCAGCGTCGATAAATATGTGTAAAAACGCGCGCCAACATCCTGTATGTCAAATATCATCAGGTCTATTCCCTTTAGGTCGTCCGGCGTAGGTTTATAGTGTTTATTGCCATACAGTGATATAACCGGGATGTGTGTCGCCTCGTCTATGGTGCTGCTAACATCCGCCCCGTTGCTGGCGTTGCCCCTGAAGCCATGTTCGGGGCCAAATATTTTTTTTACAGAGATGCCCAGTGCTACCAGGCTGTCAACGGTAAGGGTTAAGGTCTTACCGATGACGGAAGTTTGGTTAATCACCATCCCAATATTTTTTCCCTTAAGATAGTCAATATAAAAGTAAGTTTGGTCAGCCCCCGGAATTATTTCTTTAATTTTTGCCCCGACGGCTATTTTATAGGGCTTGTAATGACTTTTTTGCGCGGTTACCGAACTTACAATGAGGCAATTCACCAATCCGAAAAGTAAATAAAACTTTATCCTTATCATAAATGTAAATACGGTACAATATAAAAGTACCAGTTTTAACGTTAAAACCGCATATTTGCGAAGGTACAAAAAATCTCTGTTGCATTGAATTTCGCCTGGTTCGTAGCTAATCGCATTACATTTAAGTCAAAGCGTACATTTTCAAAACTGATTGTACGGATAGCCATTATTGGCATTATGCTCGGCCTGGGCGTAATGATACTGTCGTTGGGCATAGTGCGCGGGTTTAAAAGTGCGATCAGGGAAAAAGTCCGCGGCTTTTCAGGTGATATGGTGATCCAGAAAAACGATCTGAACAGTTCTTTAGAAAACTCACCCTTTCAAGCAAATACAGACCTGCTAAAAAAGGTGATTGCCAGCCCTTTAATAACCAGGATGATGCCCTATGCCACCAAACCGGGTATCATAAAGGCAAAGGGCGATATTGAAGGCATCGTATTAAAAGGGGTAGATAAGACTTACGACTGGTCGGTATTTAAAAAAAATCTGGTAGCGGGTAACGTCCCGGATCTTGCTGATACCGCAACAGGAAAAAAGCAACTTTTGATCTCAAAGTTTGTTGCTGACCGCTTACAGTTGAAACCCGGGGATAAAGTTTTGATTTATTTTGTGCAGGAGCCGCTTCGGGTAAGGCCATTTGTAATAAGTGGTATTTTTAGTTTTGGTATTGATGAGGTTGACAAGACCTACGTGGTAGGCGATATCTCACTCATAAACAGGTTAAATAATTGGGCGCCTGATGAAATTGGCGGCTACGAGTTGAAAGTAGCTGATTTTAACAAATTGAACGCTGCTGAAGAGGTAGTAAACGAACTTTTGCCTACCCGATTAAAGGCCTACACAATTATGGATAATTACCCTGCAATATTTG
>NZ_CAIWNH010000429.1 GCF_903913935.1 uncultured Mucilaginibacter sp. | reverse complement strand
TATTTTTAAAACGTTACATTAAATTTGTGCTTAATAGATGAACGCCTTGTTTTCGTCGGCAAAGGTGTGGTTTTTATCGGTGAAATTCTTCATAATAGTGTAATAAATACACTAAGTTTACATTTTTTAAAAAACAGAATATAATTCCGTTTAGTTACAAAAACACACTTAACACACCCGTTAAAAAACGATACACAAAATGTAAAGTGCAAATATCGTAAAAGTAAGATATTATATTTTTCGACCTAAAAACAGGAAAAACGGCAATCGCCCAATTTGGCGGGAATTTGAGCGCGTAAAAAGCGAGGGTTGTTTCGGATTTTTTTTGAATACAAGACGATTTGGAGGCACTTTTTAATCACTAATGATGATCTTTTCTCCGGCGAATTTTATTTTCCCGGCATCCAGCAGCAGCCTTATGGCTTCGATCTTTTCTTTCTCGGTGCCGATGTTGGTGGAGGTAACAAGTGAAGACAGGTCATGGGAGTTGGTGCTTAAAATTTGAATCACTTCAGTGGTAATATCATCAAATATTTCTGAGGCGTGTTGCCGGCGCTTTTCATCCAGGCATACATCGCAGATCCCACACTTATCCGCATGTTGTTCATCAAAATAAGCCAACAGCATTTGGCTGCGGCATTTTTTGTGCGTGGCATATGCAAATACAGCTTCCATTTTGTTGCGGTAGGTTATCTTTCGGTCGTCTATTGCTTTTTTGTTGATATAAAGTGCATTGGCCTGCTGCCGGGGTTTTAACCAGGTAACCTGGGGCATATCGGTCTGCGGAAAATAATGTAAAATTTTAAACTCCTGCAATTGCTTTAACCCGCTGATTACCTGCTGTACATTCATGTTGGCCCGCCTGGCAATATCAAATTCTCTCAATCGGACATAATTCTCAAACGAACCGCCATACGACCGCAGTAAGGTTTTAATAAATGGATCCCACCCGGGATTTTGGATTTGAAAATTATACAAGTGCTCATTGCCCACCTCAAACCTGAAACGGGAGGGTAAAAAAACGCTTTCATTAAAGGACAAATATTCATCCATTTCCAAAAACTTGAGCGTCCTGATCGTTTTAACCGGCTCAAGCTTAAAGCGGCTGCAAAAATCGCTTAAGTCCAGGTCGAAACTTACCCCCTCGCCTGCCTGGTAAGCCAGCTGGTAATAATTGGCCAGGTAATGATAGGTTTGTTTAATTTCGGCAACAGACGGGAAATTCATTTCAAACATCTTTTCCTGTTTATACCTGTCTGCCGCATTACACAGCAAAACGGCATAAGCTTTATGCTCGTCACGCCCGGCGCGGCCTGCCTCCTGGTAATAGGCCTCCAGGCTTTCGGGCGGGTCCTTATGGATCACAAAACGAACATCGGGCTTATCGATCCCCATCCCGAAGGCGTTCGTCGCTACAATTATTCTGGTACGGTTGCTTTTCCAGTTTTCCTGTTTTTGCGAGCGCAAGCCGGTTTCAAGCCCGGCATGGTAAAAATCAGCCTTAAAGCCGTTATCATTATAATATTTGGCTATTTCAACTGTCTCCTTACGGCTGCGCACATAAACAATGCCGCTGCCTTTTACACCACGGGCAATGTCAAGCAATTTGCGCAGCTTGTTTTCATCATTTTGAACCACATAACTGATGTTTTTGCGCTCAAAGCTTTTTTGAAAAACAACCTGGTTTTTAAATAACAGTTTTTCCTGTATGTCTTCCCTTACCTCGGACGTTGCTGTGGCTGTTAAGGCGATAACCGGCACAGCCGGATGGAGTTCACGCAGATCAGCAATATGAAGGTATGGCGGCCTGAAATCGTAGCCCCATTGCGAGATACAATGCGCCTCATCAACCGCGATCAGGTTCACCTTCATGTATTTGATCCGTTCGCGCACCAGTTCAGAAAGCAAACGCTCGGGCGACAGGTACAAAAACTTCACCTTATTATAAATACAATTATCCAGCGCGATATCAATCTCGCGCTTGCTCATCCCCGAAACAACCGATACCGCTTCGATCCCTTTGGCCTGCAGGTTTTCTACCTGGTCCTTCATCAGGGCGATTAATGGCGAAACAACGATACAGATCCCCTCTTTTGCCAAAGCGGGCACCTGGAAACAGATAGACTTACCGCCTCCGGTTGGCAATAACGCCAGCGTATCCTTTCCTGCTAACACGGCATGGATGATCTCCTCCTGCATCGGGCGGAAGTGATCGTGGTTCCAATAGTGTTTCAGGATCTGGAGGATAGTCATATTTTATATCGGATATAAGATGTTCGACCCGATAGCTATCGGGTTCGGATTTCAGCAATCGGATTTCCCCAATTATACGTCAATAATTTCAAAAACACAGAAGTTTGAATTTAAAGTTAAATTCAGTTTCTGACTACCAAAGCCGCAAGTCCTATATTATTTTTAACTTCGCGGCGTTAACAACATCATATGAAATCTATCTACGCTGTTCTTATATTTTTGTTTGTTTCCTTTTCTCTTCATGCCCAGAAATGGAACGTCGAAACCCCTCCCGGTACACAAAAAAAAGTCTCCATAACAACTGACGAAGGCACCTGGATGAACCTGGATGTAAGTCCCGACGGCAAAACTATCGCTTTTGATCTTTTGGGTGATATTTACAGTATGCCTGTTACCGGCGGAAAGGCTGCATTGCTCGCCGGCGGCAAAGCCTGGGAGATCCAACCGCGTTTTAGCCCGGATGGAAAGCAAATATCCTATACCAGCGATAAGGATGGCGGGGATAACATCTGGATCATGAACAGCGATGGCAGCGATAAACACGCCGTTACAAAAGAAAGTTTCAGGTTGCTGAACAATGCATCGTGGACGCCGGACGGACAGTTTTTAGTTGCCCGGAAGCATTTTACAGGTACCCGTTCCCTGGGTGCGGGCGAAATGTGGCTATTCCACAAAACCGGTGGCGAAGGCATACAGTTAACCAAACGCAAGAATGACCAGGAGGACGCGGGCGAACCCATCGTTTCGCCGGATGGTAAATATATTTACTGGAGCGAGGATGTTACACCGGGCCCAGACTTTCAATATAATAAAGACCCATACAAAGGCATTTATGCCATACAGCGCCTGAACCGCCAAACCGGCGCTATTGAGATTGTAACCGGCGGCCCGGGCGGCGCCTGCCGGCCCCAAATTTCGGCTGACGGAAAATTGATGGCCTTTGTTAAACGTGTACGTTTAAAATCAGTATTGTACATTCACAATTTGAGTACCGGCGAAGAATGGCCCATATATGACGATCTCTCACACGACCAGCAGGAAACATGGGCCATTTTTGGCGTTTATCCAAACTTTGCCTGGTTGCCCAACAATAATAACATCATTATTTATGCAAAAGGGAAAATATGGAATATCGATGTTAATACAGTTAATGCGGCTCAAATACCTTTTGAGGTAATATCGCAACAAACCATTACTGATGCCTTGCATTACCAGCAAAAAGTTTTCCAGGAAACCTTCCCGGTTAAAATGATCCGCCAGCTGACCACCTCCCCTGACGGGAAATATGTTGCCTTTAATGCGGCGGGTTATATCTACGTTAAAAGCCTACCGGATGGCATTCCTTTCAGGATTACGTATACCAATGAATTCGAATACGATCCTTCCTTTAGCCCGGATGGCAAGTCACTGGTTTATATCGGTTGGTCTGACGAGCTGAAAGCATCTGTAAATAAAATTGAACTTCAAACCTGCCAGATCACCAAACTGACAACCGAAAAAGGCTTTTACTATACGCCAAAATTCAACAATAAGGGCGATAAAGTAGTTTTTCGCAAAGGCGAAGGCAATGAAGTATCCGGCTACGCCTTTGGGAAAGACCCGGGCATTTATATCGTTTCTGCAAACGGCGGTAAGCCAAAAATGATCATCAATAATGGCATCTACCCGCAGTTTTCAACCGATGACAGCCGGCTTTATTACCAAAGTTCCGAAGGTGATAAAAAGGCCTTTAAAATGATGGATACCACCGGCGCCAACCAGCAAACGCTTTATACCTCGAAATATACTACACAGTTTAACCCAAGTCCTGATGGCAAATGGATGGCCTTTACCGAACTGTTCAACTGCTACATTACCCCGATGGTTTATACCGGCAGCCCGCAGGACCTATCGGCAACAAATAAAGCTATACCGTTAAGTAAGCTTACGCGCGACGCCGGAACTTATTTGCACTGGACCAAGGACAGCCAGAAGCTGATGTGGACGCTGGGCCCTAAATATTTCACAAGGGATATCCGTAACGCATTTCCGTTTGTTGAGGGGGCTACTGATAAAACTCCGGCTATCGACACTGCCGGTGCAGATATAGGCCTGACGTTAAAAACCGACGTTCCTGATGGAAAGATCGCCCTTAAAAATGTGCGCATCATCACCATGCGGGGCGACGAGGTGATTGAAAACGGGACCATCCTGGTTAACGGGACGAAGATCACTAAGATTGGCAAAGCAGCTGATATTTTAATCCCGGATGACGCAAAGATCTACGACCTGTCCGGCAAAACCATTATGCCCGGCATCGTAGATGTACATGCCCATTTGCATGCCAGCCCTGATGGTATATCGCCTCAGCAAGACTGGAACTATTATGCTAACCTGGCTTATGGCGTTACTACAGCGCACGACCCCTCCAGCAATACTGAAATGGTATTTTGCCAGGCTGAAATGCTGAAGGCAGGCAATATGGTGGGCCCAAGGGTATACTCAACAGGCACCATCCTTTACGGCGCCGACGGCGACTTCAAGGCAGTGATCAATAGCATTGATGATGCCCGGTCAAACCTGCGCCGGCTAAAGGCTGTGGGCGCATTTTCGGTAAAAAGCTATAACCAGCCCCGGCGAGAGCAGCGCCAGCAGATCATTGAGGCGGCCCGCGAGTTACAGATGGAAGTTGTTCCGGAAGGCGGCTCGACATTCTTTACCAATATGAATATGATCCTGGACGGGCATACCGGCATCGAACACAACATCCCTGTTTGGCCGGTTTATAAAGACGTTAAATCCCTTTGGAATGCCAGCAAGACGGGTTATACACCCACTCTGATCGTATCTTATGGCACGCAGTTTGGCGAGAATTTTTGGTACGACCGCACCGAGGTTTGGAAAAACGAGCGCCTGCTCACCTATACCCCGCAATCCATTATCGATGCCCGCTCAAGGCGGAGGATGACCAGCGAATACGGTGACTATGGCCATATCGAAGTATCCAAATACGTAAAGCAGATAGCAGATGGCGGCACTAAGGTTAATTTAGGCTCGCACGGGCAGATCCAGGGCATTGGCGCGCATTGGGAACTGTGGATGCTGGTACAGGGCGGAATGACGCCGATGCAGGCCCTGCGCTGTGCTACCATGAATGGCGCGGCCTACCTCGGTATGGATAAGGAGATCGGCTCGTTGGAACTTGGCAAACTGGCCGACCTGGTAGTTTTGGATGATAACCCGCTCGACAATATCCGCAACAGCGATAAAATTAAATATGTAATGGTTAACGGCAGGCTGTATGATGCCAGCTCGATGAACGAGATCGGCAACCGCGAAAAAGTCAGGCAACCCTTCTGGTGGCAGCAAAACCGAGGCCAGATCAGCAGCCAGCCCCTCGGCAATACCGAAACTTATTTGTTTACAGCACAGGATGGAGACTGAGTTTTAATTTCGGAATTATCCTGCCAGCCGTAGGATGGGAATTTCGATTTCGGAATGGGCAATAAGCAAAAATTCGCCTACTGGTGTTCCATGGAACGGTGGAACAGGTGTCTCGTCCTGAAAAAAGTTTACACTTTTAATGATTAATCCTGATATAAGTTTACACTTAATTTTAATCCTGTAATAGCT
>NZ_CAIWNH010000428.1 GCF_903913935.1 uncultured Mucilaginibacter sp. | reverse complement strand
CTTTATTACAAGGGATCTTTTCTTTCTCAAACAACTCCATGATTTCGCCAGGCTGGTCATTAACTAATGAATGGGTTGTTTATTTTTTCTTTCCATTAGCGTTTTATCTGACATGGAAAATCAGAAACAAAGCCTGGATGCTCATATTGGTATCAATTATCATATTTATAGCGATAAGCATTTTTAGAAACGATTTTTTAAACTGGGGTAATTCTTATTCATTACAAAAAATTCATGGTTTTAATCCGGTAATTTTATTTACCCGGGGTCCATCAAGTTTTTTACGGACTATTGCCGACTATCTATTGGGTATTTTCGCCTATTTGAGTTTAGAAAGAATAAAAAAACGAGCTGTGTTTTTAAAATACTTAGCCATCCCTTTAGTTGTTTTACTGTTTTTTAAAGAGACGGATATTTTGATAATTCTTTTAATGCCCTTTTTTATGGTTTACATAACAGAAAGAAATGTTATCAATCGATTTTTATCAAGCAAAGTTGTTTACTTTTTAGGCCTTATCTCCTATTCGTTATATGTAAATCACTTTTTATTTATCGACACCTATGATACGATATCAAAACTATTAGGCTTTAGCACTAATAACTACCTTATTATTAGCGCTTACTACGTAGCAATAGGGACATTAGTTTTTAGCACCATCACTTATTATGCAATTGAAAAACCGGCTTTAAAGTATTTAAAAAAAATGGGCGAACGCTTTATTTGAAATTTGCAGATCGGCTGAGACCGAAATGTTCACTTTGGAGGCTGCTTTTTTCTAAGTGCATGGTCTTTAGTCGTAAGTCTGGATACTTTTTTCGTTTGAAGCCGCTAATATCCGGCAGGGCTCATATTTACAAACAGGAGACCTGGTCTCTGCCGAAATTGCGGCGCTCCCGCTACTTTTTAAAAACTAAAAAATAGTAAATGGCTGGCATATTATCGGCATTGACCAATCCTCTCTTTGAGTAAATAAAGGATTGGTACCTGGATCGTTATCCTATATAAGTTTTTCGTTTAGTGCTTTTGCTATTGCTTCCTTACCGCAGTTGACGTGGAGTTTCAGATAAATTTTTTTCAGGTGGGAACGCACTGTATCGAACGCCATATTTAATTCGTCCGCTATTACCTTAATGCTGTTCCCTTTTACCAAAAGTTGTAATACGTCTGTTTCCCGGTCGGTTAAATTGTATAAGTTATCGGTTTTTTGCTGAAACGAGTTGAGCACCTTTCGGGCAATATTTGGCGACATTGGCGCGCCGCCATTCAATACCTCCTGTATTGCGTCAAACAGACGGGCCGGAGGGGTTTTTTTTAACAGATACCCGTTTGCGCCTGCGCAAAGACACTGAAATAACCTTTCGTCGTCTTCAAAAACAGTGTACATAATCACAGCAGTGTCTGGCCGGGTTTGTTTAACCATTGCTACCCCTGATATACCCGTTTTGCCGGGCATATCAATATCCATCAGCACCACATCAGGCGCAAGTTCTTCTATAATTTCCGCCGCCTGGTTACAATTGTTATAATCGCCGGTTACCGTATAATTAGGGTCGCTGTTTAACAGGTAGGCTAAAGATTCCCTCAGGCGATCATTATCTTCAAATAAAACTATACTTACCGGCATGTACGCTAAATTACAGATTAGTATTTAATAGCCTATCACTCATTTGAGTGATTATTACGTAATGGGGACAATGATAGTGACTACAGTGCCTTTATTTATCACTGATAAAACTGTCAGACTGCCCCTCCATTTAGATGCCCTGAGTTTCATGTTTTTTAAGCCATTACGGACCGATGGTTTAGCAGTATCGAAGCCCCGGCCATTATCGCTTATAATCATTTCAAAAAAATGCTGATTTGTCTTCATCTTTATCTCCACATTTGATGCTTCTGCATGCTTATAAACATTATTCACAGCTTCCTTAAATACCAGGTATATATCCTTCCGCTTTTCCATATGAAGTTTCTTGTGCGAAAGCTTTTCATCGACATGGACGTGGTATGCAATATTTGCCCCTTCAAATATCTCTGCAGCATACCTTCGCATCCGCGCAGTTATCTCATCAAAACTGTCATTAAGCGAATTTATGCTCCATACGATATCATCCAAGGATTGATTTGAAGTATTTACTTCCTCGGTTATTCTTTTTAAAAAGTTTTTCGCCTTATCGGGCTCATTGAAGGTAGCCTGGCTCAGTTCGGTAAGAATATTGATATTACTCAAGGTTGAGCCTATATCATCATGCAGGTCTGTTGCTATGCTGTTACGGATAGATTGCAGATGCATCAGCTGCCTTATCCGGTTTAAGTATAATAAATAGATCACCCCTGCAACAAGCACAATAACCGAAATGATAAAAATCCAGCTTTTGTAATAAGGCGTATCTACCGAAAACAGCAAAGTCGCCTCATTTCTGCTCAGTGTCCCGTCTGATAATTGCGCCCTTACCCTGAAAGTGTATTTACCTGATAAAAGATTCGAAAATGTTATCTGCCTGGTACCGCCTGCGGCAATCCAATTTTTACTTAATTCGTTAAGCCGGTAGAAATATTTATTTTGCGGGCCATCTACCAGGTTTACGGCACTATACGCAATGCTGATATTATTGTCGTTAGCGGGAAGGTTGATCGTTGTGGCCGGATTTAAATTATCGCCTGATGAGGTAACAGCGGTAATCAATATTCCAGGTGATCCAAGTGGTTGTAACCATTTATCCGGGTTCAGGCTGTTAAAGGTGTGGCGGGTATTAAAATAGATCTTATTTGCAGCGGCATCGAATTTTACATTAATCACCGGCTCATCTGACAATTGAAAATAACCGCTGAATGAAAAAAAACGGGCTTTGCGAAGGTCCATACAATTCAACCCATTTTTTGTCCCTATCCACAAATGATAATTACTGTCAGCAGCAAGGCTATAAATGGTATTAGATGACAGGCCCCCGGGCATATCATATTTTTCGACGCTATGTTTCAAAATATCAAATTTAACCAACCCCGAATTAGTACCCAGCCACATTTTTCCTTTATGGTCAGCATATAAGGTATTGATTACACCGTTATCAAAATCCGTATTGTACAATGGCGGGAAAATGGAAAACCTGCCTGTTTTCCTTTCCCATTTGACCAGGCCGCGCCCTTCAACGCCCCCCATCCACAAATCGCCGTATTCATCCTCCTCAATAGCGACCGGAAACCTTATTGGCAAATTATTTTCTTTATCAGTTTTTGAATAGATCTTTAAGCTGTGATCTTGCAAATTATAAGCTGCGAGCCCTCCCCCAAAACCGAGCCCCATCCAAAGGATATTTTCCTTATCAGTAAATTGGGTTACTATCGGATCGCTTTCGATCAATTTAGCATTTCCTGGCCAATTCACCAGTTTCAATTGCCTTGTGTCTTCCTTCCACGCGTATACACCTTTTTGCGTGCCTATCCAGTAAGTATCGCTGCCCGCTGCTCTTACATTCCAGGTAATATTAAGTTCACTGTTGTTTTTCCAGAAAAGCGACCTCCAGGGTTCATCTACTTGTTTGGTATAAAACACGCCCCCACCGGTGGTTGTCAAAAAGATCTTTTTATTGACAATAAATATCCCCGCGAGATCAATTCCGCGATGATCATCCGTATATTCCGGCAGTGCCGATGTGGTAACTGCATTTGCTATTAAGGTAAATTTATACAACCCGTTTATGGTACCTATCCAAAGGTTATTTTCGTTATCATACAAGGCACAAATCACGTGTGCGTTGGGCAATAAAACATTACTGCTCAGTCCCTGATTCCCAAACGCTGAAGTATCGCTGTTCCAGTTTACTAATCCTCCGTCGCTCAGCGTGCAGCCCGCAAGGCGGTTGTTTATCAGGCTTATATGGCTGTTAAAATATATTTGCCCTTTGCCCGGCATATGATTAAACGCAGCCCTGGATATCCGGCCGGAGCGTGAATTAAAAAAGAAAACACTATCTACCAAATGCTTAACAAACCAGGCATTCCCCTTATCATCAAATGCAATGTCCCTTACATTCAAATTATCAAGCATAGCCAGGGGAAAACCTTTCTTTTGGGTTAACGGAATGATTTTGCCGTCAGCAGTCGTATAGATATAATATTGAGGCCTTTTGGCGTGTAATAGCCTGAAAAGCACGTTTCCATCAGGCAGTGGCATAATACTTTCCACAAATAATACCCCTGCTACCCCTATTTCCTGTTCACTTAGTCCCCGGGTAACCTGCAGCACCCGCAGCTTTTGATCAAGTTTATAAAGGCAGGTTTGGGAAGCGGCCCAAATATTGTTACCCTTATCAATCTTAACCATCGTAAAATTATTTTCAAAAGGGAACATTTTTGCAGAAGCCGGAACGAGCAGGTTTATAAAGTTATTTGCCCGGGTATTGAAAAGGCACAAACCAGTTGTGGTGGCAACCAATAACCTGTGGCCCGGTAATTTTTGCAATGCCCTGATGTCATTCCCAGGCAACGAAGGATTGGTTTTTGAATGATAGAAATTCTTAAACTCCACCCCGTCATACCGGCTGAGGCCATCATTTGTACCAATCCATAAAAACCCATCCTCATCCTGGCAAATTGAACTGATGGTAGCATCGGGCAGCCCGTCTTTTACAGAGATATATGCAGGCTTAATGTTATCCAGTTTTTGTGACCTTACCGGAAGCATTATGCTATTAAGCAACAAAAACAATATCAGTTGGCGGTACATGTATTCAAAATACCTAAAGATATAATTTTCAGCTCATTCTTTTTATAGATGATGAAATATTTTGCATTAAAGCACTCATTCTGGAACGCTGAAACGAGGAGCGCCACTCAGGGCAACCCGGAAGGAAATTCAAACACAAAAAGCTTTTACAAGTGATAGGTTAATCTTTAAAAATCGACCACTTTCCAATATACTTTTTTGGGTTGAAATTTTTGATCGAACAGCAAAGGGTAGTTTTTTCTCCCATGGACCGGGTAGTTATCGAGCCAGGTGTTCCTGTCAGAGATATTCCAAAAAGTAACTCCGGTTATCACCTCCCTGAATTGGCGGAATGTTTTAAATACTTCAGCAAATTTTTCAATTTGCTTTTTCTCCAGATCAGCGGCATAGGCATCTGATTCTCCGGGCCTAAGCATACGCTGATTTTTTTCCCAGGGATATATGGAGATATCCAGTTCCGTTACCTGTACCTTCAACCCGAGGGACGCAAACTTTTTGATCGTTTCAACCAATTCCTTTTGGCCGGGTTCATATACCGACCAATGCGCCTGGATGCCAACCCCATTGATGGGTACTCCGGCATCAAGCAGTTGTTTTAGCAAACGGTAAACCCGCCCGCGTTTTTCAGGGCGCTCGGTATTGTAATCGTTATAAAATAGTATGGCCCCGGGGTCCGCTTCATGCGCATATTCAAATGCTTTGGCTATAAAATCATCTCCGCAGATCTGGTACCACAGCGAATTTCGCAAAAACTTAGTGCTATCGTCATCAATGGCTTCGTTTACAACATCCCAGGCGTATATTTTTCCCTTATAGCGGTTTACAACGGTGGTGATATGATCTTTTAATCTTTTCAGCAATACCTCTTTGGAAACCGGGTTACCCAAACTATCCCTGAACATCCATTTGGGGGCCTGCTCATGCCAGCAAAGGTTATGCCCCCTAACCTTTAAACCATGTGCCTGTGCAAAAGCCACTATCGAATCCGCATCTTTCCAGTTATACCGGTTTTCCTCCGGGTGGATGGGGCCCATTTTCATGGCATTCTCCGGCGTAAGGCTGTTAAATTGACTGAGTATTAGCGCAACTTCTCCCGGATCCTTAAGATCGGCAGCCGAAACGGCAACACCAACGGGGAAGTAGTTTTTATAATAATCTTTTAACCCTTTTGATTGTACCGGCTGTGATTTTAGCTGCAGTATTGCAGCTAACATAATTATTAAAAAACACCCCTCCCTTTTTAACATAAAAATTACGCTTTAAAAATATTAACCGGTAAAATAATGGATCACAACTACACTAAACCCTTGATTCAACAGCACTATGCAATCGATTACAAACATAATTTAAAATAAACACACCATAATGGGTACAAAGCCCAAAACAGCAATAATAACAGGCTATTTACGCAAGCGTTCCACTTTTGCACACTGTCTAGTCCTGAAATAGGTTTACACATTAAGTAAACCCAAAATGGAGTATAAAAATGTG
>NZ_CAIWNH010000427.1 GCF_903913935.1 uncultured Mucilaginibacter sp. | reverse complement strand
CCTTTAGGGGGTTAGGGGGCCTGGACTATAGATATTCAAGCACCTTTTTGCCCATGGCGGTGGTGCCCAGTATCTTGCTTTTATCGGTATCTGCATCTGCAATATCACCGGTGCGGTAACCTGCTTTAAGCGTTTTATCGATGGCGGCTTTAATGCTTTTTGCTTCTTCGCTTAGCCCAAAACTGATCTCCAGCATCAGGGCAACGGATAATATCGATGCCAGCGGATTAGCTTTGTCCTGACCTGCAATATCGTGCGCCGAACCATGGATCGGCTCAAAGAAACCGGTACCATCACCAATGGATGCCGATGCCAGCATACCCATTGAACCTGCAATTTGTGAAGCCTCGTCGGTTAAAATATCGCCAAAAAGGTTGGCGGTTAATACCACGTCAAACTTTTTAGGGTTTTTAACCAGCTGCATGGCGGCGTTATCGACAAACATGTGCTCGGTTTCAACATCCGGATATCTTTTAGCAACTTCCTGAACCACTTCGCGCCACAGGCGGGAGGTTTCCAATACGTTGGCCTTATCTACAGAGCATAATCTTTTACCACGAAGTCTTGCTGCTTCATACGCTTTTATAGCGATGCGTTCCACTTCATAACGATGATAGATCATCAGGTCAGAAGCAGTATCCGCACTGCGTTTTTTCTCGCCGAAGTAAACGTCGCCGGTTAATTCGCGGAAGAATAAAATATCAGTTCCTTTTAAGATCTCGGGTTTAAGGCTTGATGCGTTTAACAATTCATCAAACAGCATGATCGGCCTTAAATTGGCGTATAGGCCCAATCCTTTGCGGATACCTAATAAGCCCTGTTCAGGCCTTACTTTGGCAGAGGGATCATTGTCATATTTAGCATGACCAACCGCGCCGAACAAGATGGCGTCGCTTGCTTTTGCTTTTTCCAACGTTTCATCAGGCAGCGGACTGCCGGTTGCTTCAATAGCCGCATGCCCCATTAAAGCTTCATCAAAAGTAAAGGTATGGCCATAGGTTTTGCCAATTTGTTCCAATACTGCTTTGCCCCAGGTTGTTACCTCGGCACCGATACCGTCTCCGGGAATTACTAATATTTTTTTATTCATCTGTTGTTGGGTCATTGGGTCATTGGGTCATTAAGTCATTTTTTGACTTAACGAGATACCTCAAACTCTTCTATTAATTCTTTTTTACTTAAAATATAATCTATATCATCATAGCCGTTGGTCATGCAGGCTTTTTTGTAGGGGTTCACCTCAAAAGTTTCCTGTTCGCCGCTGGCAACAATTTTTATGAACTGGTCAACCAGGTCGATCTCCACCACTGCATGCGGATCAGCATCAACAGCATCGAAGATCTTTTTCAAAAACTCATCACTCACCTGCACAGGCAGCAAGCCGTTATTTAAGGCGTTGCCTTTAAAAATGTCAGCAAAAAAGCTGCTTACTACGGCATCAAAACCGTAATCAGCAATGGCCCAGGCGGCATGTTCCCTGCTGCTGCCACAACCGAAGTTTTTACCGGCTACAAGGATCTTCCCACTGAATACCGGGTGATTTAAAACGAAATCCGGTTTTGGATTATCATTTTCATCAAAACGCCAGTCGCGGAACAAGTTATTGCCAAAACCTTCTCGGGTAGTGGCTTTTAAAAACCTTGCCGGTATGATCTGGTCCGTATCGATGTTTTCGATAGTGAGCGGCACCACGCTGGTTTGTATGTGTTTGAATATTTTAGTACTCATAATCTTATTTCATTTGTCTGAACTCGAATTTTTCGAATTAGCAGAATTTATTGAATTATTTTTCCGTGTGCTTTAATTCAATAAATCCTGGTCACATAATTAATTTATTCGCGCCCGGACGGTGTTTTCTGTTTAACAGCCTTTTAAACTGCAAACTTTTACTGCCGAAATTTATAAGCAAGCCTATTTTAATATTGTAAGCTTCCAGATAGTTGATGCCCTGCGCCATATGAACATCTTCCAGTTCAATCAATGCTTTCAGCTCCACCATTATCTCATCTTCAACAAAAAAATCAACCCGCCTGGTTCCGATTAACTCTTCTCTATAAATAACAGGCATTTCCATCTCTCTTACAAAACCCAGACCGGCCAAGCCCATCTCAATCTGTAACGCTCTTTGATAAATTACTTCCTGGGAACCATTACCTAAAGTAGCGTGTACCCTCATTGCGCAGCCAATTATTTTACTGGTTGAATCATTGAACTCATCTGCTGTTCTCTTGACGGCATCCACTATTCCAAATTCTATTAATTCTATAAATTCGTTTAATTCGAGTTCAGACAATTAGAAACTCCCGGATGTCTGTAACGTATCCGTTTATCGCTGATGCTGCCGCGGTTAGCGGGCTGGCTAAAAAGGTACGTGAGTTCGGTCCCTGGCGGCCTTCAAAGTTCCGGTTGCTGGTTGATACACAGTATTTACCTGCCGGGATCTTATCTTCATTCATCGCCAAACAAGCGCTACAGCCTGGTTCGCGCAAAGGGAAGCCAGCCTCACCCAAAATAACATCCAGTCCTTCGCGAATAGCTTGTTCCTGCACTTGTTTTGAACCGGGGACTACCCAAACGGTAACATTATCCGCCTTGTGTTTGCCTTTTACAAATTCAGCTACCTGGCGTAAATCTTCGATACGGGAGTTAGTACAACTGCCGATGAACACATAATCAATGGGTTTGCCTAATAACTGTTCATCGTCATGCAGGCCCATGTATTCCAGCGCTTTTTTGTACGATCCCTGTTCTTTTTGTTCGAAAGACAATGTCTCAGGTACATGCTGAGTAACGCCAATGCCCATCCCCGGATTTGTTCCGTAGGTGATCATCGGCTCAATATCTTCGGCTTTAAAGCTTAGTACTTTATCAAATTGGGCGTCGTCATCAGAATATAGTGTTTTCCAATAAACAACCGCTTTATCCCAATCTTCACCTTTTGGAGCAAACTCCCTGCCTTTAACATATTCAATAGTAGTTTCATCCGGGGCTATCAAGCCACAGCGCGCACCCATCTCGATACTCATGTTGCAAACCGTCATGCGGCCTTCCATACTTAATGAGCGAAAAGTATCGCCGGCATATTCTACTGCATAACCTGTGCCGCCGGCGGCGCTGATCTGCGAAATAATATAAAGGATAATATCTTTAGCGCCTACGCCTTTTTGCAGCTTGCCATTCACTTCAATCTTCATCCTTTTAGGGCGAGATTGGAGTAAACATTGCGTAGCCATAACCTGCTCTACCTGCGATGTACCGATCCCAAACGCGATAGCGCCAAAAGCGCCGTGTGTTGAAGTATGGCTATCCCCGCAAACATAGGTGCCGCCCGGAAGGGTAATCCCCAACTCAGGACCTATCACGTGGACGATGCCCTGGAACGGATGGCCGAGGCCGTACAATTCGATACCAAACTCCTTGCAGTTTTTGGTAAGCGTATCCACCTGGTAGCGGGATAGCTCTTCTTTGATCGGTAAATGCTGGTTGATGGTTGGCACATTATGGTCGGCAGTGGCGACCGTTTGTTTTGGCCTTAACACGGGTAATTTTCTGGAACGAAGCCCGTCAAATGCCTGCGGACTGGTTACCTCGTGAATGAAGTGTGTATCAATGTATAAAATATCAGGAAAGCCCTCGTTGCTACTGACGACGTGTGCATCCCATATTTTATCAAATAATGTCTTAGCCATGGTATTCTTCTTACAGCAGCGATGGGTATAAAACCCATCGCTATTATTATTTTTTTATACTCCCCCTTTAGGGGGTTGGGGGCTTATGCTTCTACCACCTGGTTTTCAGGCCTTAAACTGCGTACAGTTTTGCCTGCCTGCCACATTTCGCTGTCGCGAAGTTCTTTTAACTCCACATCCAGTTTTTCGCGGTAATCAGGTTGGCTGTTAAGGTCGATTGAGCGTTGTGATTCTTTACCGGTTGCTACGCTGTTGTATAATTCTTCAAATACAGGTTTTGTAGCATCACGGAATTTTTTCCACCAATCCAATGCACCACGTTGAGCGGTGGTTGAGCAATTGGCATACATCCAGTCCATACCGTTTTCAGCAACCAATGGCATTAATGATTGGGTTAACTCTTCAACAGTTTCGTTAAATGCTTCAGAAGGTGAGTGACCATTGCTGCGCAACACATCATATTGTGCTGCAAAAACACCCTGGATACAGCCCATCAAAGTGCCGCGTTCGCCGGTTAAATCGCTGAAAACTTCTTTCCTGAAATCGGTTTCGAATAAATAACCGCTGCCTACAGCAATGCCTAAAGCGATTACCCTGTCTTTTGCTTTGCCGGTAGCATCCTGGAAGATCGCGTAGCTTGAATTTAAGCCACGGCCCTGCAAGAACATCCTGCGTAAGGAAGTACCTGAACCTTTTGGTGCAACCAGGAACACGTCAACATCAGCCGGCGGGATAATGCCGGTTTGTTCTTTAAATGTGATACCAAAACCGTGCGAAAAATACAAAGCTTTACCAGCTGTTAAATGTTTTTTAACAGTTGGCCATAAAGCGATCTGTGCAGCGTCGCTTAATAAATAGCAGATCACAGTTCCTCTTTCAAGGGCTTCTTCAATCTCAAAAAGGGTTTCTCCCGGTACAAAGCCATCATTTACCGCTTTATCCCATGTTTTAGTGCCTTTACGCTGACCAACAATTACGTTGATACCGTTGTCTTTTTGATTGAGTGCCTGGCCAGGTCCCTGAACGCCATAGCCAATTACCGCTACAACTTCATTCTTTAATACTTCCTGTGCCTTTGCTAAAGGGAACTCTTCGCGGGTTACTACGTTTTCTTCAGTTCCGCCGAAATTTAATTTTGCCATCGTATTTGTTTTATTTTTTTGATTTCACCGATGATTTTTTGATTTCACCGATGGTTGGTTTTATTATGTTGTTTTTATTTCTTTGATTTTACCGATTAATTTTTGATTTCACCGATTTTTATTTCCACCTTTCACCACTCACTATTCACCTATTTCTTTGTTATTATTACTATCCCGGTTGCCCAGCCCATTTTTGTTAAAATGATATCGTCCCTGCTATCCAGGTCGGCGATCAGCTGGGTTGCTTTTTCGGCATGACCTGTCGGCCAGTTTTGCTGTGGCAGCATATCATCAATGATATAAATGCCTCCCTTTTCAACCATATCCAGCACTTCATCCAGTAGTAAATATTTACCGGGCCAGGTATCTGCAAAAACAAAGCTGAATTTTTTGCCCGCGTTTTGTCTGAT
>NZ_CAIWNH010000426.1 GCF_903913935.1 uncultured Mucilaginibacter sp. | reverse complement strand
TAGCCGGTGCTTATATTTTTTTAGTTGCCAGGTGGATGGTTTTTATGTTTTTACGATAAAATAAACAATATTTTATCTTTTTTCGCCGTATATTGCAGCATTTACTAAATAAATGGCCTACAATTACCAGCGTATAATTATTAAGATCGGCTCGAACGTCCTGACCCAAAAAGACGGACTGCCTGATTTAAAGCGCATCAGCCACCTGGTTGAACAGATGGCTGCCATAAAACGACGGGGTGTTGAAGTGGTTTTGGTTTCCTCTGGTGCGGTTGCCTCCGGTCGCAGTTTGATCTCAATTTCCGAAAAGTACGACTCCGTTGCTACCCGGCAATTGTTTGCTTCTATCGGCCAGGTAAAGCTCATCAATACCTACGCCCACGAATTTGAAAAATTTAATATCCTTTGTTCGCAGGTACTGGTAACCAAAGAAGATTTCAGGGACAGGTTGCATTACCTCAACATGAAAAACTGCCTTAAAATTTTATTGCAGCACCATGTGATCCCTGTAGTAAACGAAAATGACGTGGTATCAGTGACCGAACTGATGTTTACCGATAACGACGAATTAGCCGGTCTGATCGCTTCCATGCTCAATGCCCACGCCCTTATTGTTTTAACCAACGTTGACGGTATATATGACGGCGACCCGAACAGCGCCAATACCAGGGTTATTGAAGAAGTAAGTGGTAACACAATAGATTTTTCCGCATTTGTGAGTTCAGGCAGTTCGCAATTTGGCCGCGGGGGGATGATCACCAAATCAACCATGGCGCAAAAAGTGGCGCAACTGGGTATAGCGGTGCACATCGCGAACGGCACAAAAGAAAATATATTGGTGGATGTTTTGGAAAATTCCGCGCCCCACACCTATTTTATTCCGAGCAAATCATCCTCCGGTAAAAAGAAGTGGATTGCTCATGCCGGTAATTATGCCAAAGGTATTGTACAGGTAAATGAAGGAGCAAAAGCTGCGCTAACATCGGCCAAAGCTTCCAGCCTGTTGCCTGTTGGCGTTATCAATATTTTATCGGATTTTAAAAAGGGGGAAATCATTAAGTTGGTTGACGAAAACAACAAGTCTATCGGCTTAGGGATAGCGCAATACGGTTCGGATAAAGCGGCTGAAATGGCAGGAAAAAAAAATCAGAAACCCCTTGTACATTATGATTACCTTTATTTAGAAAACTAAAGGATATCCCTTTACTATTATAACCTGATTACGATGCCCACAAAGCAGAAAAGTTATACCGCGTATTTTGAAAATGCCCGTATTGCGTCACGGAAAACCATCGATCCTTCAAAAATAAATATGGTGTTGAAGGAACTTGCCAAAGCAACTATTACTCAAACCGAGTATTTATTAAAAGAAAACAAAAAGGATCTTGATCGCATGGATCCGACAGATCCCAAATTCGATCGTTTAAAGCTCACTGCCGAACGAATAAAAGAGATTGCGACTGAAATTATAAATGTGGCAAAATTAAGAAGTCCGCTGGGGCATATCCTATCACGCAAGCACATGCATAATGGATTGGAAATAACACGGATAAGCGTGCCGCTGGGTATTGTGGGCGTAATTTATGAAGCCAGGCCAAATGTTACTTTCGACGTTTTTTCACTATGTTTTAAAACCGGCAATGTTTGTATATTGAAAGGCGGCAGCGACGCTGAATTTTCAAACCTGGCGATCATTTCAATTATCCGCCAGGTTTTGGCCGATCATGACATTGATGAAAATATTGCAACCCTGTTGCCGCCTGAACGCGAAGCCACTGACGCCCTGTTGAATGCTAATGGTTATGTAGATGTTTTAATTCCCCGCGGCAGCCAGCAATTGATAGATCATGTCCGAAACAATAGTAAAGTGCCGGTTATTGAAACAGGTGCAGGGATTGTACATACCTATTTTGATGAATTTGGCGACCTTGAAAAAGGACGCGCTATTATTTTAAATGCCAAAACCCGCCGAGTAAGCGTTTGCAATGCGCTGGATTGCCTTATCGTTCATTATACGAGGTTAAGGGACCTGCCCATGCTATTGATGCCACTGGCCGAAAAAAAGGTGGTATTGTACGCTGATGACACTGCATTTATGATACTGAAGGGGCATTATCCGGATGCCCTGCTTGCCCATGCTAAGCCTGAACATTTCGGAACGGAGTTTTTGTCCTTAAAGATGGCAGTTAAGGTAGTTGAAAGCTTTGAGGACGCACTTGATCATATTGCTGAGTATGGTTCAAAACATAGCGAGGCCATTATATCCGAGGATGCGAAGCGCTGCGAAGCATTTTTAAACCAAGTGGATGCCGCTGCCGTTTATGTGAATGCTTCAACTGCCTTTACAGACGGAGCTCAGTTTGGGTTGGGCGCCGAGATTGGCATCAGCACCCAAAAACTCCATGCCCGAGGCCCGATGGGGCTAAAAGAACTTACCAGCTATAAATGGATAGTGAGGGGTAGCGGGCAAACCCGCGCTTAAATCTTTTCTGCTCAAAAAAAGGGTGTACATCCTATGATGTACACCCTTTCACAACTTCAAATTTGTTTGTTACTTTATCAGGTAATCTGCTACGGCAACGAAACAAATAATTGCTAAAATTACAGCCTGTAATTTTAGTTCTAAAGTTAAACGGGCAATCATTATTTATTATTAATTAGAGTTACTAAATGTATATTGTAATTTTTGGGTTACAAAGCTTTTTGTAATTTTTACGAAATT
>NZ_CAIWNH010000425.1 GCF_903913935.1 uncultured Mucilaginibacter sp. | reverse complement strand
TCAATTGTTATACGTTTTATATGACACCATGCAGGGACACAAAGTTTTGTGTCCCTACGATACCAACGAAAAATCAATCTGCTTCTTCGTCAGATCCACATTTTTCACCCGGATTTTCACTTCATCACCCAACTGGTAAACCTTCTTTTTACGCTGGCCGATGATGGCGTAGTTTTTTTCGTCTAAAGTATAAAAGTCGTCGGATATATCACGCAGGCGAATCATGCCTTCGCATTTATTTTCAATAATCTCCACATACATGCCCCATTCGGTAACGCCCGAGATGACGCCGCTGTAAACATTGCCCACCTGATCTTTCAAAAACTCAGCTTGTTTGTATTTGATAGAGGCCCTTTCGGCGTCCGCCGCCTTCTTTTCCATTTGCGAACTGTGCTGGCAAAGCTTCTCGTAATGCTCGGCATTGGCGCTCTGTCCGCCATTCAAATAATGGAACAGCAAGCGGTGCACCATCACATCAGGATAACGACGGATAGGAGAGGTGAAGTGCGTATAATGATCAAAAGCCAAACCATAATGGCTGCTGCTTTTGGTGGTATAAATCGCTTTTGCCATGGAGCGAATGGCCAGTTGGGTAAGCACGTTCTGTTCCTTTTTACCTTCCACATCTTCCATTAAATAATTAAGGGATTTAGCGGTTTCCTTATCCGATTTAGTGTTGATCTTATACCCAAACCTAGCGGCAAATTGTGCAAAATTGGCCAGCGCCTCAGGTTTCGGCGTATCATGCACGCGGTAAACAAAGGTGTATTTATGTTTGCCTTTACCCATTTTGCTGACATACTCGGCCACTTTTTTATTGGCCAGCAGCATAAAATCTTCGATCAGCTTATGGGCATCCTTGCGTTCTTTTACATACACGCCAACAGGTTTACCGGTTTCATCCAGCCTGAATTTAACCTCGGTAGTTTCAAAACTAATGGCGCCGTTTTTAAACTTGCGGTCGCGCAGTTTATGGGCCAGGGCATTTAGTTTGAGAATTTCATAAGTAAAATCGCCCGCTTTTGTTTCTATCACTTCCTGTACTTCTTCATAAGCAAAGCGCCTGTCCGAATGGATGATTGTTTTTCCAAACCATTCGGTAATGATATGGGCTTCTTCGTCCATCTCAAATACGGCCGAAAAGCAAAGTTTGTCCTCTTTTGGACGAAGCGAGCATAAACCATTTGAAAGGCGTTCCGGCAACATCGGGATCACCCTATCAACCAGGTAAACAGAAGTTCCGCGTTCATCCGCCTCTTTATCCAATGCCGAATCAGGTTTGATGTAATGCGATACATCAGCGATGTGTACGCCGACTTCGAAATTTCCATTTTCCAATTCTTTAAAGGAAAGCGCGTCATCAAAATCCTTGGCATCAAACGGGTCGATGGTAAAAGTGGTCGTTTCCCTGAAATCCCGCCGTTTGGCGATCTCTTCTTTGGTAATGATATCAGAAATCTCTTCCGATTCATGTTCAACCTCTGCCGGAAATGACAATGGGAAACCATATTCCGCCAGGATGGCGTTCATTTCAGTATCATTCTCGCCCTGCACACCCAGTATCTGTTTGATACGGCCGATAGGGTTTTTGGCATCTGCCGGCCAGTCGGTGATCTCAGCAATCGCTTTTATACCATTTTTAGCGCCGTTAAGGTCGTTTAGGGGGATAAAAATATCGTGCATCATTTTCCGGTCATCCGGGATGAAGAATGCAAAGCGCTCGGAAAGTTTTACGATCCCGGTGAACTCCATTTTGGCGCGTTCGATGATCTCGATTACTTCACCTTCTTTGTTTTTGCCTTTGCTTTTGGCATAAACATAAACTTTTACTTTATCACCGTTAAGGGCATTGCGCAATTTGCGGGGGGCAACAAAAATATCGTTCTCAAATTCATCGTTGGTGACGATAAAGGCCGAGCCGTCATTGGTCATATCTACCACACCTTCGATAAAGGTTTTGAGTACCAGCAACTGGAATTTGCCCGGGGTGATTTCTTTTAACGTTCCTTTTTTCGATTCATCCTTAAGAATATCAAAGATAATTTCGCGGGCTTCCGGGTCGCGGACGTTGAGTTTGGCAGAAACTTGTTTATAATTTAATGGCGTATTGCCGTTTTGTTCGAATATATCCAGCACCATTTGGGTTAGCACCTGGTTGATGGAAGAGTTGTTTTTCTTTTTAGACATTTATTAAATTGTATTGATGCAAAGATACGGGTTTTGAATGCGGATTGCGGAATGTCGATTGCGGAAGTTTTTTTGAATGTGAATAGGGCTTTAACTCATGCTTTATACGAACATTCAATCAGAGCCATTGTTTTCATCAAATTCTTTAAGCTCTTTTGACGATTTACCTGATAAAATATCCGGAAGCCATTTTCTGAAATCTTTGTTGGATACTTTTTTATTGTTCTCAATGCTTTTTAGCAAGTTGATAACCCTGGGGTTGTTATAGTTGTTTATAATAATTCTTTTACGCAAAAATTCGGGACTAATGGCATCTTGCAAAATACCCTCCGGCAATTTATTGTCATTGTATAACGATAAAATAAGATTACAAAGCTTAACATAGTCATCCACATTAAGGTTTTGCATCGCGCAAATGCAGATAGCCACCTGCATGTTATTGAAATTACCTTTATCGAGAAATGTCATCACGTCGTTTCGATAAAATTCGCCGTGTTCCATGATGTTTACAAATGCTTTATCAGCCAGCAGCGCTTCATAAAAATCCAGCGTATCGTTTTTTCGTTTGTCAATAAAACTAGCAAAATCAATTTTGTGGTAATGGGGATCTAATTTCACCGGTACTAAGTGTTTTTGGCTGTTTTGGCTGTTATTTGAACAACCTTGGTTTACGGCAATCATTGTAAAGGAAAAAAACACAATAAACCTGTTTTTCATATCAATAGTGCGTTAATAAGGTAACGTCCCTTAATGTTAACTTTCTAATCATGCACCGGGTATTGATGCGATCAGCCGTTTCGTATATTCTTCCTTGGGATGCTCATAAATCTCGTCCGGATCGCCCATTTCAACAATCTCGCCTTTGTTCATTACCATCATCCGGTCTGATATGTGTTTGATCACAGCGAGATCATGTGATATAAAGATGTAGGTAAGGTTGAATTCCTGCTGCAATTCCCTGATCAGGTTAAGTACCTGGGCCTGTACAGATACATCCAACGCCGAAACCGATTCATCACAAATGATAAACTTTGGCTGCAGGGCCAGAGCACGGGCTATGACGATCCGCTGCCTTTGCCCCCCCGAAAACTCGTGCGGGTAGCGGTTAAAATGCTCCGGCGGCAAGTTTACGCGCTCCAGCAGTTCCAAAACTTTGCGCTTGCGTTTGGTATCATTGCTGTAAAACTGGTGAACCTGTAAGGGTTCCATCAAGGAATCGCCAACGGTAAGACGTGGGTTTAACGAGGAGTAGGGGTCCTGGAAGATGATTTGGATGTTGCGCCTGATCTCTCTTAATTCATTCTTTTTAAGGCTGCGCAGGTCGGTATTCTCAAAATTAATGCTTCCGGAGGTGGGTTCAATCAGCCTTAAAATACTGCGGCCCAAAGTAGTTTTCCCACAGCCTGATTCACCAACCAGCCCTAGCGTTTCGCCGGGGTAAACGTCAAAACTCACCTGGTTAACCGCTTTTACAAAGTCTTTTGATTTTCCAAACACATTATGACCTATTGGAAACCAGGTATTTAATTGGTTTATTTTGAGTAATGGTTCCTGTTGGTACAGCTTTCTCTTTCTTTCCTTAACTTCCCCAGGTTGATACAAATAACCTTCTCTTATTTTTTCAATGCTGGAAGCCGTTTGGTTTTCACTGTCCAGAAAATCCGATACCACCGGCAGCTTTTTAAGGTGATAAGCAGGTGAGGGGCGGCAAGCCAGCAAACCTTTGGTATAGGGATGTTTGGGACGGGCAAACAAGGTTTTCACCATCGCTTCTTCTACCACCTCGCCCTTATACATCACCATAACGCGGTCTGCAATTTCGCTGATCACCGCCAGGTCGTGCGAAATAAAGATCAGGCTCATATTACGTTCGGCCTTCAGCTTATGCAATAGTTCGATGATCGTTTTTTGAACAGTAACATCCAGCGCGGTAGTAGGTTCATCAGCGATCAGGATCTCCGGGTTGCAGGAAAGCGCCATCGCGATCATCACTCTTTGCTTTTGCCCGCCGGAGATCTGGTGGGGATAACTATCGAAAATAGCCTCAGGCCGTGGCAGTTGTACTTCTTTAAATAAAGCGATGGTTCGATCTTTCGCTTCCGCTTTGTTAACGCCAAGATGTAATTGAATGGCCTCAGTAATCTGAAAACCACAGGTTAAAACGGGATTGAGGGAGGTCATGGGTTCCTGGAAGATCATGGCCATATGGTGGCCCCTGATCGTCCGCATTTCAGTTTCCGGCATTTTGCACAGGCTTTGCTCATTCAGCAATACCTGCCCGCTGATTACGGCTTGCTTTTCATCAAGCAAACGCATCAGCGCAAGCGAGGTAACCGACTTTCCAGACCCTGATTCACCCACAATACCAATCGTGTCGCCCTTATTTAAGTGGAATGAAATCCCCTTAACCGCCTCAAAATAGCCGCTTTGTGTTTTAAACTTAATGTTAAGATCCGTTACTTTCAGCATTTTAAACGCCTACAAGGGTGATTGATTCATCGGGGATCAGTTCCTCGCCGCGGTAACGCCTTAACAACTGGGCAGTTGCTACTACATCCTTCTGGCAATACGTCGCTATTCTTTCCAGTTGGTTATCTACCCAGTAAACACGACCTACCATGCTGCCATCAATGTCATCTTTTGGGGTGGGTATATTAAAAATCGCGGTCAGTAATGCTAACGAAGTATAATTTTTGTAATCGCCAAATTTCCATAATTCCATGGTGTCCAAATGGTTGATCTCCCATGGTTTTTTGCCGGATATTTCCAGTTGGGATGGGATTTTTACGCCGTTGACCAGCATCCTGCGGCAGATGTACGGAAAATCAAACTCCTTGCCATTGTGTGCGCACAATATCAAACTCGGCGGCTGGCTAACTAACAAAGCGGCAAATTTTTCGAGCAGTTCTTTTTCGTCGTGTGAGAAAAAAGATTTGACCCTCAAGCCCGTATTTTTACCATTGATGAAGATCCCCACCGAAATACAAATGATCTTGCCAAACTCAGCCCAGATGCCGGCCCTTTCATAAAATTCTTCCGCGGTCTCCTCTTTCCGCTGGTATTGCGTCTTCAAATCCCATAGTTTTTGAAAATGATCAGGCACTTCAGCAAAACTGCTGTATTGCGGAACGGTTTCAATATCAAGCACCATCAGGTTATGAAGATCGTATTGTTCAAGCATATTATGTTTGTTACAATCCAAATATAAAGAAAATGCTGGAAACGCCTCACCTAAACGGCGCAACCCTCACTCATCCTCTCCAAAGAAGAGGACTTGAACTGCGCTATTTTTTAGCCCTCTCCTTTGGAGAGGGTTGGCTGAGGCTTCACTTCTCCAGCACCTCAAATCCGACATGCACCATATTGCCGTTCCCATCCACCAAAGTAAGGATATGTTTACCAGGCGGCGGGTTTAATGCCAGTTGATGAAAATCCTGGGTTTCGCCGACATAATTATCATCCAGGTGCCAGAATATTTTAACGCCGTTTTGCCGGTGCGCGGCATCAAACACAACCCGGCCACGGCTACCATCCGCCTCAAGCGGAACGTATATTTTAGCGCCCTCTTTCGGGTAGATGATCTCCATCGGGTTGCCACGCTCACCCTGCGCACAATCCGGCCTGAAGGGTGGCAATACATGGTATTGGTAACTCCGGCTTTTGTAATAATACTCCATGGATGGCGGCAACACAAACCATTTTTTGTTGATGATCTGGTCGGGCGGTACGCAATTGCCTGTTACCTGCCATTTGCCGTCGGCGCTTAAATGCACCAGCTGGTGCCAGGGGCAAACGGGCGCTTTGAGGCCTCCTTTGGGCACGTATTCATCATAAGTATCCTCGCAATATTCACCTGCGCGGTAACCGCTTTGCTTGCAGACTTTTATTTTCACCATTTCGCCGACCGGCATATCAAACCCTTGCCGGGTAACCGGCAGCAGCCTGAAAATCTCAAACATAGCCGGAGCAGCGGTATTGATCCCTGTCAATCCCGGCCGGCCTTCGCCGTCGGTATTGCCTACCCAAACCGCAACCACATATTTGGGGGTAATGCCTATGGCCCAGCCATCCCTGAAGCCAAAACTGGTACCTGTTTTCCAGGCAATGCGCTGGGTGGAACTGAAGCGGTTCCACAACATTTCCTCGCCGGGGCGCATTACTTCTTCCATGGCCTGCAGGGTGTAATAAATAGACCCGGCATCCAGCAAACCTGTTTTTTGCAGGTCGGGCTTTTTTGCCGGCGCAATGGTATAAACCGGGTTGTGGTAGTCAGCGGGATCGTATTTGCCGTTGTATCTATTATAGTGATTGAGCACACGGGCCATATCAGCATAAGATCCTGCCAGTTCCCAAAGGGTATTCTCACCTCCGCCCAGTATCAGCGACAAACCATAATGACTGGCCGGCTTATTCAGCGTAGTCATTCCTATTTTATGCAACTGATCGTAAAACCTGTCGCTTTTATATTGCTGCAACAGCCTTACAGCCGGAACATTAAGCGACCGCGCCAAAGCCTGCGAAGCAGGCACCGCGCCATCATATACCAGATCGAAGTTTTTTGGGTGAAAGCTCAGGATCTGGGTTGGAATATCAGGCAATAAACTATTTGGCAAGATCAACCCATCGTGCATCGCCGAGGCATAGAGCAAGGGTTTTAAAGTACTTCCTGGGCTTCGCGGCGCATTTACCACATCAACGTCGCTTTGCATCGTCGAATCCTCCGGGTGGGATATATTGCCCGCATAGGCCAGGGTCGCGCCCGTTTCCACATCCAGCACAACTGCCGCAATATTGTTGATATCGTTTGCTTTTAATTGCTGGTGGTGCCGCTCCAGTATCTGGTTAACCTGGCGCTGCAGGTTGGTTTGAATGGTAGTTCTCAACCTTGTATCGCCAAAGCGCTTAGCCTGGCTATCAACTTTAAAACGCTCCAGCAGGTGAGGGGCAAGCTGCGGCAACGGCAAAGGAAGGTCAGGAACAGGTTCCAGTTTGGCAAGCGAGGCGGTGCTGGCATCAATAATTCCCTGCTGTACCAGTTTATCCAGCAGCATATTCCTTTTTTTGAGCAACGTCGCACGGTTTTTGCCAGGATTGACAAGGGAGGGCGCATTGGGCAGCACCGCCATCGCGGCCATCTCTCCCCATGATAATTTATCAGGACTGCGCCCGAAATAACGCCAGGAAGCGGCGTCCAACCCAACCACATTACTGCCAAAGGGGGCATTACTGGCATAAAGCGACAATATTTCGCTTTTATTGTAGCCGCACTCGAGGCGCATGGCCATAAAGATCTCTTTTAGCTTATTCAGATAAGTACGTCTATCTTTCGTAGCCAGTCGGATGACCTGCATAGAAATGGTACTGCCGCCGCTTTCCACTTTTCTCGAGCCAAAGTTCTGCTTAAAAGCCCTGCCCAAAGCCAGTACATCAAAACCAGGGTGGTGCATAAAACGCTTATCCTCAAAGGTGATGATGCATTGCTTGAATTTTTCGGGCACTTCATCATTTGGCGGAAAGCGCCATTGACCATCTGAGGCTATCGCCGCGCCAAGCAAATTGCCGTTAGCATCGTCAATTACATAGGAGGTAGGGCTTTTAAAAAGCGGATTTGGCAGGCAAAACCAAAACAGCAAGACAGAAATACCTAAAAACGAAAGTATTATTATTATTTTTGGCCTTTTCAGAAAGGCTTTTACACCACTTAAAATCGGTTTCATTTAATTAGGATGAAGATACATAAGTTATCCATTGTTATCCCAGCATACAACGAAGGAAATACGATCCATTTGATTTTAAACAAAATTAAGGCCGTAAACCTCATCGAAAATATTCAAAAGGAACTCATTATTGTTAACGATTGCTCCAGCGACCATACTGAAGAAGCGATCAACGCGTATAAATCAGAAAATCCGGGCCTCGAGATCAGTTACTTTAAGCACGAAACCAACAAAGGCAAAGGTGCTGCTATCCATACCGGCATCTCCAAAGCAACCGGTGAATACCTTATCATCCAGGATGCCGATTTGGAGTATGACCCCGAAGAGTACAACGACCTGTTAAAACCCGTTAGCAATGGCTTTGCCGATGTAGTTTACGGTTCGCGCTTTATGGGCAGCAACCCGCACCGGATCTTATTCTTCTGGCATACCATCGGTAACCGCTGGCTTACTTTCGCTTCCAACATGTTCAGCAACCTTAACCTGACGGATATGGAAACCTGCTACAAGCTTTTTGATACCAAACTCATCCAGTCCATCAAATTAAGTGAGCAACGTTTTGGCTTTGAGCCGGAGGTTACCCAAAAGCATCGTCCCTCCATCCGAAAACTGAGTTTCTCCTTTCAAGGTACACGACAACGAACCATCTGTTTTACCTATTTTATATAGTGCATTTCCGGAATTAATCATA
>NZ_CAIWNH010000424.1 GCF_903913935.1 uncultured Mucilaginibacter sp. | reverse complement strand
TGTATTGTTTTTATTTAAGCTATTTTCATTAATCCGGCTTATTGCATTTTTAACTCAATAAATAAAATGTACTTTTAATATTTATTCATAATTTCACAATCAACCCATTTGCGCCTAAAATATTATATCCTGTTTTTTACACTGCCACTCCTTTGCGGCAGGCTTTGGGCGCAGGTTAACAAGTCAAAACAACTTTACTACCATATCAGCGAAAAAGATGGCTTGGCTGATAATATGGTAAACAGTTTTTTTCAGGATAGCCGGGGTATCATGTGGATGGGCACACAAAATGGCCTTAACCGGTTTGATGGCTCTGAACTAAAAACATGGCGCCCGGGCGACCAGCCATCAAACGACCAACTTTTAAGCAGCCAGATAAATGCTATTACCGAGGATGTGATGCATCGGATATGGATGGCTACCTCTAACGGCCTTTCCGTTATCGACCCGGGTACCGAAAAAATACATTCGTGGCAATACGATGGCGATAACCGGATGCGCAGCCTTGCTTTTGACGGTGTTAAACTATGGATAGCCACCGGCGACGGATTGCTCCTGTTTGATACGCGGCAAAAAACATTCAGGCATTTTTTAAACGAAACGGCAGGCAAATCCACTAATACCAGCCGGTTGAACAATGAATGCAATGCGTTGCTTTTAGATTCAAAGAAAAGGCTTTGGCTCGCCACCGTAAATGGCCTCTGGTTGTTTGACACCACAAAACTCACCTATGAGCAATACGACAGCCCTAAAAACGACCCTCAATATGATGGGATGGTGAATACTATATTTGAAGACCATGGAGGCAAAATATGGACAGGCTGCTGGAGCGGCGGGTTAAAACAGGTAATTCCTGAAAACCGCACTGTCATTAACTTTAATGATCTGGCGGGAATACCTGCCCATATTATGAGTATTGTTGAACAGCGCGATGAAAACAAAGAATACCATTTATGGCTGAGCGAATACCTGACCGAGTTTAACCAAAAAGATTTAAAAACCGAGCAGCATGATCTGAAACCGATTCCTGAAGCGGCCTCGCTTGAACCGCGATGCATTTATGTGTCGCGGGATAACCTGTTATGGATCTCAACGGTAAAAGGCGTTTTTATACTTGACCCTAAACGGCAGATCTTTAAACATTATTTTATTGCGGGGCAAAATAGTATTACCAACCAAAATCCGGCACTTTTGGAGCAAAACGGGCTCCTATGGATGGGCGGAGATACTAAATTAAAACTGGAAGTATTTGACGATCAGTTTCACCTGCTAAAAAATTACACCCACGCTATACAAAATACAACGGGTTTTAACGAACCCGGTATTGCTACAATGAATATTACACCATACCGGCAAAACAGCCTGCTGCTTGCAACAACCGCGGGCATCTTAAAACTGGATACCAAAACCAATAAAATATCGGTAATATGCAAAACAGTTGGGGATAGCACGAAAAAAATATCCGGGTTTATTAACAACGTGCTTAGCAGCAAGCATGGCTTGTGGTGTTTTCCGTGGCGCCGGGGGATTTGGCGATTTGACAGCACCGCTAAAAAATTTAAACCTTTGATTGAAACATTGCCCGATGCGTACGGAAAGCCAAAGGGGATAAATGTGGAGGACGCCGTAAGCGATAGCATGGGAAATATATGGATGGCTGATCTTGATTATGGCGTGGTAAAATATAATGCGTCAACTAAAAAATTCCAACGAATCGTAAACAAAGATATCACGCCTTATTCCCGCGCAGTTAATATCATCTATATCAAAAACGACATTTGGTTGATTGACAACGTCGCGGTGGTAGCCATTAATACGCTAACCGGAAAAACCAGCAGTTGGCCACTGCCGGCCGGAATGAATAAACGTGTGTATTATTATACCGATGACAGGAATGGGAATATCTGGATAGCCAGCCGTACCGGCTTAGTGGTATTTAATACGGCCAACCACAGTTTTAACCAGTACACCGAAGAAGACGGCCTGATCAATAATGATATGGACGGTACAATAAAAAAAGTATCGGGCGGATTGATGGTCTATACCGGCGAAAACTATATCACTAGCTTTAAGCCTACTGAACTGCTGAGAACCCCTGCTAAAAAGAAGTTATTGCTAACCGGAATAATTGCAGATGACACCAGTTTAAATGTGAGCAGCCTGAAAAATATAATTGTACCTGCAGGTATTGAAAAAATTACCTTTAAATGGGCATTGCTTAATTATACCAACCCCTTGCAAAACAGGTATTACAATAAACTTGAAAAAATTGATAAAGAGTGGAACTACACCGGCAATAAAGGGCATATTGAATATAATCACCTGCCGCCGGGGCGTTATATTTTCAGGTTTAAGGCTGTTACAGCAGATGGCCTGGCCGGCGATGAAAAATTAGTGGCCTTTACCATTGAGCCTAAATTTTACCAAACGATTTGGTTTGTCTGTTTACTGATCGTCGTGCTGATCCTGGTGATATTATTGATCATACAAAATGTCAGGCTGCGGGAGCAAAAAAAATCAGCCTTGCAATTACAGCTTTCCGCACTGGAAATGAAAGCCCTCCGCGCACAAATGAACCCGCATTTTATTTTTAACGCGCTTAATTCCATTCAGGAGTGCATCATCACCAAAAATACTGATACGGCGTACACCTATCTTTCAAACTTTTCAAAACTGGTAAGGATGATACTTGAAAATTCAGAAAAACAATTTATAACACTGGCTGACGAGATCGAAACCCTAAGGTTATATCTTTCGATAGAAAAATTGCGTTTCGACAGCTCGTTTGAATATAGGATAGATATCGGCCCTAAACTGGACACTTCATTCGTTAATATTCCGGCAATGATCATCCAGCCATTTGTTGAAAATGCCCTTTGGCATGGCCTGATCCGTAAAAAAGGCGAAAAAAAACTTACCTTATGTTTCGATCAGAAAAATGGTAATTTGGAATGCATCATAACAGACAATGGGGTTGGCCGAAACCTGACAGCAGAAGCCAATACAAACACACAAATAAAAAAACATTCAATGGGGGTAAAAATTACAGAGGAAAGGCTGCAATTATTGGAAAAAGAAGCAAGCATTACCGTTAACGATTTAAAAGACGCGAATGGAAACGCTTGCGGAACCGAAGTAATTATCATCATTCCATTAGAATTTTAATACTGATGAAAGCGATTATTGTTGATGACGAGCCAAAGGGCAGAAACATCCTGCTGCAATTATTAACGCAGCATTTTCCGCAAATAAAAGTAGTGGCTACGGCTGCAGATGCCGACGAAGGGATCAGGCGTATTGACGCATGGAAGCCTGACGTGGTGTTTTTAGACGTTGAAATGCCCGGTAAAAACGGGTTCGATATGTTAAAGGAACTCGGTACCATTGATTTTATGATCATTTTTGTTTCGGCACATAATCATTACGCGCTCAATGCTATTAAGCTATCCGCAATTGATTTTTTATTGAAACCGATTGACCTTGACGACCTTGGCAAGGCTATACAGCGTTTAAATAGCCAGCCTGTACATTCTGTACAGCAAGTACCACACTTACTGCAACAGTTACAACAATCCAAAAGCAGGTTTGACAAAATTGCTATAGCATCGGCTACTGCTATTGAGTTTGTGAACATCAATGACATTGTTTACTGCAAAGCCGATAATGCTTATACCGAAGTTTATTTGAACAATACCGTTATTACCTCCACCAAAAACCTTAAGGATTTCGATGATCTTTTATCACCCCATTTCTTTTTCAGGGTGCATCATTCATACCTTATCAATATGAATCACATCAAAAAATACATAAAGGGCGAAGGCGGTAGCGTGATTATGCGCAATGATGTTGAAATAGAAGTAAGCCGCCGGCGCAAAAGTGCATTCCTTGAACTGCTTTCGTCAATATAGCAACCACTTATAAAGCCATAAACGCCAGTTACTAAAGAAGGTACAAACCGCAGAATCTATTTTTCACTTTTATGCTACTAAAAAACATGAAAATGAAAAAGTTGGTGATCATTATTGCCTTAAGCGCTGTTACCGGCATAGGTTATGCACAGGTAATTGACAAACCCAAAGATGTTGCGGCAGATGACGCAGCAAGCCGGGTAAACAGCAATGAAAACAGTACAATTGATAATGGATTGGGTAAAGTGGAAGGCGCTATAAAAGGACTTTTCAAAAAAAAGAAAAAACCCGCTGACTCAAGCTACACAGTTAAAAGAAGTGAACCGGGCCTAAACAACAGCGCCCCTGCTACAACAGGCGCGTCATTTGCGGCATATAATAACTACGATTTTGTACCGGGTGACCAAATTGTTTTTTATGACGATTTTGCCGACGACCAGAACGGCGAATTTCCCGCACATTGGAACCTGGGAAGCGGCCAAGCGGTAATGAATACCATTGGCACCGTAAAAGCCATTTTATTGACCGACGGAAATTATGCACATGTAAGCCCGCTGATCAAGTCGCCATCCTATTTAAGTGACCCTTTTACTATCGAGTTTGATAGTTACTCAACCGGCGGGTATCAGCCTCATCTATACTTTTATAGTTCAAATGCCAGCGCAACTGCTGCCAGCGGGGTATTGGGCGAATTGGCCATAGGCGACCACAATGGCTGGGGTGGCATTGAATACAAAGGCGAAACCATTGACCTGCAAGGCAATTTTCCGGCGGATATAACAGGAGAAAGATATTTAAACAAATGGCACCACATAGCCATTGCCTACAAAAAGAACCAGATAAAGGTTTATGTTGATCAGTATCGCGTATTGGTGGTACCAAATGTTGGGATAGCGCCACACGCCATTGACATTGAAGGTATAGGCGATGCTAAAGCCCCGATTGTTATTGCAAACTTTCGCATTGCTAATGGCGGCGGGATGAACATGCTGGGTAAAAAATTTACCGATGCAAAGATCATCACCCATGGGATCAACTTTGATGTGGATAAAGCTACCATCAAACCCGAAAGCATGGGTACGCTCAATATGATCGCAGGCGTATTGCGTGATAACCCGGACGTTAAGTTTGAAATTGACGGGCATACGGACAATACCGGCACGCCCCAGCATAACCTTACCCTATCCAAACAACGGGCAGATGCAGTGATGAACCGGCTGATCACAATGGGTGTTGATGCATCGCGCCTTTCGTCAAAAGGTTTTGGCGACAGCAAACCTATTGGCGATAACATGACTATTGAAGGTAAAGCCAATAACCGCAGGGTTGAATTTGTAAAACAATAATTTTAAAACGACGGTAAGTCACATTGCAACGACTTCCATTTTCGGGTTATGGTGAAAGAAAACTAAATACCAGCTCAGTTAAAAAGACATATAAGCAAAAAATGAAAAAAATTTTATTGGTTTGTTTAATTATTAACTGCATCCAGTTTATCGCTAGCGGGCAAGAAAGGCCATTGAGGCAGGATGAGATCACCTGGTTTAATAACCTTTACCCGGTTTTATATAACGCCATACCCCATGAATACCAGGACTGGAAAGCGGTAGGCGATGGAAAAGATTTTGATGTGATCAAATATTTTTGTCCTGTTGAATATGCCGATAATAGCTGCCGCGGGAAATGCCCTGTTTCATTGGGCAAGGGCGATCCCTATTCCCTGAATTATAAAATAGAGTTCAGCATGCCGTCTGAGCAGAGCGATGGCCTCGCGGGTTCCGCTTATAAATCTATTACAGATTTTAACAATGCTACCCAGATTGCTGCCGCGCTTAAAAGTACTGCAAAATCAAAGCTGTCTATCCAGGTAATGGTCAATATCTCTTCAGGAGGTTCGGGCGCGTTTCTTTTAAGCTATTGCTCCAAAAGCCCGCCTGAAAAAATCACTTTACCTATCCCTGCTACCCTTGCATTAATAGGTATACATTCTGATGGATGCCCCTTCATGTCAGATGGCAGGCCAGACATGTCTCCGGGCGATGCCTATTATGATAATGCCATCATCTTCCTGGGCAAACCGGTTGCGGGCCAAACAGCGGATGACAGGCACGACGGGCAAGTACGCACACGATATGCTATCGCCTTTGATAAATCAAAAATCGGTGTACCTGTAACCCAGAACATTGTGGTACAAATAAAAGGCGATGCCGCTGATATTAACGCGGCAATAAAATTGATCGACTGGAAGAAACTATACTACCTCATAGGAAAATAAATTAGTTAGGGTTGATACTGCAAACGGCCGGGGAAACCCGGCCTTGCAGTTGATTTGATGATCCCCACCAACCCACCTGCGTCCGGTTACCTTTTTGCTGGCAGGCTAACTTATTTTAAGTTTTGCCCCCCAATCGCGATAATTTTCTTTATCTTCATTTTTTTAACATACTATTAATGAAACCTGATTACATATTTTGGGTGGCCGTGGCGGCTTACGCATTCCATATTCTGGAAGAATATAGCTATGACTGGAAAACCTGGTCGCAAAAAATAATGAAACTTGATGTGGACTGGAATACATTTTATGTGATGAATATCGCGATTTTGTTATTAGGATTTTCATGCGCCGAAGTTGGCTGGGCACATCCAACATTCAGCCTTGTTTTTCCGGCGGCGATGCTGGTGAATGCCATGATATTTCATATTATCCCTTATGTGCGTTCTAAAAGGCAGTTTTCTCCGGGTATGTTTACAGCAATATTCCTGTTTTTACCCATCGGTTTAGGCAGTTATAACGTTGCTATGGACCTGGGCGTACACACAAAAGCACTGGTGATCTCCGGTGTATGCGGCGCGCTCGTAATGGCTTTCCCGGTCTTCCTGCTCAAAACAAAAAACCTCGATTTTTTTAAGCCGTAAGGCTCCGGTTAAAGAACAAAAACAAGTCCTATAAAACCCTGCATTCCTGTATTAACCAGCTTAATACGAGAAATGCAGGGTTTCTTATTATCCACCCAAACTGGCAATGGTTCTGAATCGTAACAAATACCTGATTTTTAGCGTACAAGGCTACGATAGTTTATCCCGCTTTGCCAAATTTTTTAAAAGCTTTAAAGCGGCTAATAAATAAAACCTGTTTTTATTACAATTTAAGATGATTAAATACATTACATTGATTTGCCTTTTATTGATCCTTAATAGCTTTAAAGGCGGTAATATCCGATCGGGCTTGAAGGGTCCGGACACAGATACATCAAAAGTTGTCATTACAATTTCTCCTGTCAGGCCATTGATTGAAAAAGATATCTATGGTTATTACATGAACTTTGATATCACCATAAAAAATCAAACTACGCACACCATTGAGTTAAGTTCGGTAGAGGCGTCAGTAATGGACAAAACAGGCAAACTGGTTTTAAGAAAATTCATGAACAGCAACGGGAAGGCACCCGGGATTGACCTGCTTGTTTATACTACCATTAAACCCGGTGAAACAGTGAATGTTTTTAACCCATTCCATACTTTTCCGCCTGATTTGACAATAGCATCTGTTAAATATGGTTTCTTTTTTAATTATGCTGATACCCAGCAGCAAATAGATATGAATAAGAAAAGGCTGCCGGTTGATTTTGACGCCTCAGTTATAAAAGTAATAACCCCACAGGTATACGTAGCTAAAAACGATTATTTTTTGCCATTAAAGGGCAAAATAATTGTTTGGGATGGTCATGATTTTTATTCCCGTAATCGCCGGTCGACGGATATAGCCGACGCTAAGGTGAAAGAAATAACCTCCAATTCAAGCCGTTACGCCTACGACCTGATGAATGTGGATGGTAATGGCTCGATGTACGGTGGCTCGCCCTATAAAAAAGAAAACTGGTACAGCTACGGAAAACCTGTTTATGTTCCGTTGGATGGGAAGATCGTCGCTATACAAAATAGCATTCCCGATAATGAATATGATGGCAAAACCATTAAATCACCCAAATCAGCGTCGACCATTGATCCTGAGGGCATGGGCAACTATGTAATTATTCAACACGCCAACGGCGAGTACAGCATGCTTTTGGCACCTGGAAGCAGGAAGCTTAAAAGTAAGGCCCGGGCAAATGGTTAAGGAAGGTGATGAACTCGGCTCGGTTGGTTTTTCGGGCCGGTCCATGTATCCGCATTTGCACTATTCGGTAACCAACGGCTCAAAGGAGCTGGCGTCAGAAGGGTTGCCAAACTATTTCAATAACTACAAACTTTACCGCGGAAATGTCACTGTAAACATCAAAAGAAGCCGTATTGACAGCGGCGATATTGTTGAATCGGCCCATTAATTGGGTGATTGATTAAGTTTATTTAAGTCCGAAAGTCCGAAAGAAAACCCTGGCAACTTAATTAACTAAATCAACTCAATCAACTTAACTAACCCATAACTTACGGTTATCCCCCATCGCATTTAATGATAAAAAATACAGTATAATACACTGCATCTTTGTGCTATCAAATAATCACAGGTTATGGATAGCCAACATCAACTCGCCCGGCAAACTGATTTTTTTATCAATATTAATAACAATGGGCGCAAGCTTTTATTTATTATTTGCGCAGTGTTTTGTATCACGCCCTATGCCAGCCCTGCAGTAGCGCTTTTACTCGGGCTTATTATTGCCCAATCAACCGGGCACCCTTATTTGCATTTAAATCATAAAGCCACTCATATTTTGTTGCAAGCCTCGGTAGTAGGTCTTGGCTTTGGCATGAACGTTCATGTGGCACTACAGGCTGGTAAAGAAGGCGTATTGTTTACCATCGCATCCATCAGCGGGACCTTATTGGCCGGTTACTTTTTAGGTAAATGGCTAAAAACAGGAAAAAAAACCTCATTCCTTATTTCAGCTGGTACAGCAATTTGCGGGGGCAGCGCTATCGCTGCTATTTCGCCTGTTATCAAAGCCGAAGAAAAACAAATATCTGTGGCTTTGGGCTGTGTGTTCATTTTGAATTCCGTCGCGCTGTTTATTTTTCCGGTAATAGGACATCATCTGAATTTATCCCAAACCCAATTTGGTTTATGGTGCGCCATCGCCATTCACGATACCAGCTCGGTTGTTGGCGCGGCAGGCAAGTACGGCGCGCATGCGTTAGAGGTAGCCACAACAGTAAAACTGGCAAGGGCCTTGTGGATAGTGCCGGTCACTTTTATTTCATCGTATGTATTTAAAAACGGCCGGGGCAGGGCAAGTGTCCCCTATTTTATTGGCCTTTTTATTGTTGCTTTAATTGCCAATACCTATTTACCTGCGGTAAAATTGTTAAGCCCATATTTAGTTTTGATCGCGAAGGCAGGGTTGACCCTTACGCTTTTCCTGATCGGCGCGGGGCTTTCGCGGAAGGTGATCGCATCCGTTGGATTTAAACCATTGCTGCAAGGCGTATTTTTATGGATAGCCATATCTGGGGGGGCCTTATATGCGGTAATGCACCTGGCATAATGATTAAAAATAAAGACGCAAAAACAAAAAGCATCGCCGGGATAAATGGCGATGCTTTTTGTTTGCGAATAGTTGGATCGCAATCATTCCGAAATGATAAACTCCTTTGCACCGTCTTCATCATAAACATGCACATCCTTTGTTACGGTTTGATGATCGGCGATAACCTCAATTTTATAGTCGCCGTTGTCCAGTTGGTTAAGGATATAACCCTTCTCCATTTCCTTATAGGCCGGCATGGCGTCTTTAAAAATTACGTTTCCGTCCTGGTCAGATATCATTACAATAGCCTTGGCTGCCGAGGCAGACTGCACTTTAATATCAACACCCTGATGTGAGGGCAGTGCAGAAAAGCTGATCTTATCGTCTGCAGGTACCGTGCCTTTAGCTGGATTTGCTGCAAAAACGCTTACACTTGCCAATACTAATAATGCGGTTAATTTGATTGATTTTTTATGATCTTTTTATTTTAAATGTTTTTAAATTGTTGTTTTTTTTATTTGACAGAACAAAGTAACAGCAACTTTAATCCCTGAAAAAATGAAATAGACTACCAGCTTTTATATATAGACCAACACAACAAACCAATCGTTTAACTCTGTAATTGCTTAATAATAAGCTAAATATATTTTTAATCGCTTAAAAACAGGCCCTTATAGATGTAATCCGGCTGTTCATAGATAAAAGCGCAAAAAATAACAATTAATTAACCCACCCATCTTTTAAAAGCTGGTAATTTTGCATCTATTCGCACAATATGTTACAGTTGAAAAAAATCTTATTGTTACCACTATTGCTTGTTGCGGTAACCGCCTCAGCGCAAAACAGGACCAGGAAAGCAGTCTTCATTATCGTTGACGGCATACCTGCCGATGTCATTGAAAAACTAAACACGCCAAACCTCAGGCTTATCGAAACACAGGGTGCCTATATGAGGGCCTATGTTGGCGGCGAAAAGGGCGGGTATTCGCAAACGCCTACAATTTCGGCCAATGGGTATAACAGTTTATTAACAGGCACGTGGGTAAATAAGCATAACGTTTGGGGTAACGAAATTAAAGCGCCTGATTATAATTACTGGACCATTTTCAGGTTGTTTAAAAATGCCTGGCCAAACAAAACAACAGGTATATTTTCCAGCTGGACAGATAACCGCACCAAACTGCTTGGCGAGGGCCTGCCACAAACCGGCAATTTAAAAATTGACTATGCTTACGATGGTTATGAACTGGATACGATAAAATTCAAGCATGATAAAGCGGGCTTGTATATGCATTTAATTGACGAACAGGTAGCCAACTCAGCTGCCGCCTGCATTAAAGATAAAGCACCCGACCTGAGCTGGGTGTACCTGGAATATACTGATGACATGGGCCATCGTTACGGCGACAGCCCCCAAACCTATGAAGCGGTGGAGATGGCTGACAAACAAATTGGGCGGATCTGGGCGGCTATCCAATACCGCCAAAAACACAACAACGAGGATTGGCTCATATTTATCACCACCGACCATGGCCGGGATGAACAAAGCGGCAAAAATCACGGCGGGCAATCTGCCAGGCAACGTACCACCTGGATGGTTACCAACTACAACGCGCTGAATGAGTATGCAAGGTATTTTACGCCCGGCATTATTGATATCACACCCACAATAGCTAACTTTTTTGAGGTGAAAATCCCCGGGGCCCAATTGCGCGAAATAGATGGCAGTTCTTTGATCGGACCGGTATCTATCGCGATGCCCCAGGTAAACTATATCCAGGGTGATCTGGATGTTACCTGGAAGGCGCTTGATAAAAAAGGCAAGGTGAAAATTTGGGTAGCCTCGACTAATAATTTTAAAGACGGCAACCCCGACAATTACCAAATGCTTGCCGAAGTTCCCGTGGCGGATCAGCATGCGCTGGTATCCGTTAAGAACCTACCGTCCAACTTTTATAAAGTTTACCTCGAGGCTCCTTATAATTCCGTTAACCGCTGGTTTGTTATTTCAAAATAATAACTTTAAAACACACATTTCAAGGCCAATATCGCGGCCATCATATCGGCCGGGGGGCATTCGTTGCAACCGCCAATCTTATTTTAGGTTTGCCCCCTGGCCTGCCATTAATTTATGCCTGAGATCAAGTGCCACCGCGCGGACATTTAATCACATACCTTTTATTAAACGTTTACAGTGTTAATTTTTAACCAATACCACGATACTGCTATTGTCTACCCCAAACTTTTTAGCAATAGCTTTTAGGACTGTACCTTTTTTAATTGTGAATGGGTGTTTATACTCGTTTTCGTCAACAAATGCAGGGGTTAGGCCGCCTGTTGTGTAATAAATTTTGGTTCCTGGTGTAGCGCACGTTAGTGTTACGGTATTCCCTTTTAAATGAAATTGCGGTTTCGTTACAATACCCACATATTTTGTAGTACGGGCATCATGGATTTCGCCTTTCCAGTTCATCCCGAAACCAAAATCATAGGTATGGCCATCGGCATCGGTATAACAGATCATATCATGCGGGATATCCTCATTCTGCACTTCAACCGTTTGCATATTGGCCGGCATCTGGAAAGGCAGCAAACCGGATGGTTCGGCAGCGCCCGTTAAAATATCAAGGATCGCCTGGTTTTGCACGCCAAAACCTGCCACTATCGCGTTAGCGTCTTTTTCAAACTCGGCCAGTACCGCAGGTTTTGATAAAGTGATGGCAACGATCACCGGTTTCCCATTCATCGCCTTTTTGGTTTCTTCAATGGTTTTTAAATCATTATAGTTTGCTGCCGTAATAGATTTGCCTTTATAGCTGCGGTTAGTAATGCCGGGCTCAACCGGGTCGCCGGCGGCGATACTTTGAGCGCGGGCATCAGTTGCTGTATATGCGCCATATTGCAGCGTGATGGGCACATAACCGTTACCGCCATTTTTCAGATCATCCGAATCATAACCTGCACCGCCGCTTGGGCTGCTTACGAAAACGATGGCATAATCAGCTTTGGCCGGATCATTCGTTACATTAAAATATTTACTGATCAGGCTGGCCTGTACAGCATCTTCCCATCTTTCTTTTGATGGTGGCCCAAAAAATCCCTTCACCGATGGAAAGTATTTTTTTGGCATGTATATAGTTTTACTCTTTTGCAGTGGCAGCACATTATCGTGGTTCTTTAACATTACTATTGATTTCAGCTGCGCATTGTACCCGGCGGTCATAAATTCAGGTTTGCCGACAGTTTGTTTGGTATTTTCCACATCCAGGTAGGGGTTTTCAAAAAGGCCAACCCTGAAGATATTTTTTAACAGCCTTACTGCAGACTGTTCAAACCTGGCCCGCATAAACGCTTCGCCATGTTCCTTTACCCCCATATTATAGGCTTCAATTACCGGCCCGGCGTCGTTATTTCCGCCAAACTGATCAACCCCGGCCATTAATATTTTATAATGGCGCTGGGCAACGGTAGCTGTTTCCATTCCCCATGATTTTCCTAAAAAAGTATCGGGTGTTTTGCCTTCGTCGGCGGTTACCATCCAGTCGGTACAAATCACACCGTCGTACCCGTATTTACCGCGCAGCAGGTCGGTAATTAAATATTTGCTATAGCTGTTGCCCGCATTGCCCTGCTTATCCCTGTTGTACGAAATAGTATAATAAGGCATAACTGCCGATACCATTTTTGTTTTGCCTGATAGTTTTAACGCTCCGTCCACAAATGCGACCAGGTGTTCGTCAAAATTATTGCCCGGGTAAACGGCAAATTTGCCATACGCAAAGTGCGCGTCACGGCCACCTTCTTCAGGGCCGCCGCTTGGCCAATGCTTCATCATGGCGTTTACGCTGTTATAACCCCAACCGTCTTTTATCTCGGCGTCTCCTGTTGAGGTTTGAAAACCATCAACATAGGCCCTTGCCATATCAGCATCAAGCTGCGGATCCTCGCCAAATGTACCATTGATACGCGCCCAACGTGGCTCCGATCCCAAATCGATCTGCGGCGATAAAGCCGTGGCTATCCCCAGCGCCCGGTATTCTTGTGCAGCTATGCTGCCAAATTGCCGGGTTACTACAGGGTCGAAAGTAGCTGCAAGTCCCAGTTCATCGGGCCATTGCGAAATAGTTCCACCTGCCCCTGCGGTATATTCAAAACCGGTATTTGCGCTGTGCCGCGGGTCTGAACTGTTATTAGCCGGGATACCAAACCCCGAACCTTCCACCAGGGCCTGCACATTGTTGTTCCAGCGGGCCGCCACGGCCGGCGATTGTACCGAGGTGACCAGCACATGTCTTAAGTTATCTTTGATTAAAAAGCTTTTTTGCTGATCGGATACGTCCGCCGGATCAATACCACCTTCATTAAATCTCTTCCCGTTATAGGTGCCCGCACCAAAAGGCCCGCCCGACATGGCCGGAATAGCCTGGTGGGCGCTGTACAACATCAACCCTGCTATCTGGTCGATAGAAAGCTGTGCAGCAAGGTCCTTCGCACGCTCATCAACCGGCAGGCGCCAGTCTTCATATTTATCCAGCTTGCCGTTTTTATTCAGGTCCTTAAATGCCAGGCCATCCACAGTTAAGATTTTTACGCCCGACTTAGTGGAATACCCCAGCGTTGGCCCGCCGGCATTTTTTACCAAAACAATACCTGAAGAGTCCGCAGGCCTGGAAAACCATTTTTTTGATGGATCAAAATGACTGGCTGCCGACATACTGGCTAATAATGCCACAACAATTGCCGCTGCAGAAAAGTAAAGAATTGGAGATGAGTTAAAGATCTTCTTCATAAATAAATACAGGAATACACATTAATAATTGGTGGTTATTAAACAGGCTTATAATTGATAATGAGGTCAGTTGGCTCATTGTGTTTTATCGACACAATTAAAGGTAAATATATAAACATTTACATTAATTTCTAATCGATTAGCGGCGAAGAATTATAGATGGAAAGGCATTTTTGGGCGATGAAAGTCTGTGCCATTGATTAAATGATTGTTGTGCTATACCTTAAGCTAAGAATCAGGCAATTTCCAATCCACGCTGATATGACTTAAGAACAGTACCCTGATATAAATATCGCAATGAGGAATAGAATTGAATATTTTTTTTATACCTATGTAACATCCTAATTATAAAACACTTCATAAATTTATAAACGACATTAACAATCTGGTAGCCTATTTTAAACAAAACAACAATCGCATTATTGATAAATTGTATCATTACTTTTACATTTACGAGCGCCATTTTA
>NZ_CAIWNH010000423.1 GCF_903913935.1 uncultured Mucilaginibacter sp. | reverse complement strand
TTTTATTAAAATAAACCTTTAGTTATGAAACGGTTAATTAACATATTGGTGCTGCTTGCTGTTGTTTCAGGCAGTTTCAATTTAAGCTATGGTCAAAACTCCAAAAAAGCAGCCAGGCAGGCAGCCGTCAAAAACATGGTGGATAGTACAAGGTTTTATTTTAATGCCGAATACGCGTTGCCCCAAAGGGGTGGTATGAAAAATCTAACATCAATTTATGATGTAAAAATAACGAAAGACAGCATTAATGCCTTTTTGCCCTACTATGGACAGGCATATATGGCGCCCGATCCAGGCGCCACGGAAGGTGGCATCAAGTTTATCTCTACTAATTTTAGTTATAAAGTAAACCCGGGTAAAAAAGGTGGTTGGGAAATTATCATCAAACCGAAAGACCACGACATTGGCAGCTGGCGCGATGTACAGCAATTGATACTCCATATTTCGCCCGATGGTTACGCCTCATTATACGTACTCAGCACCAATCGCGATCCAATCTCATTCCAGGGCAATATCATTGCAAAAGAATTATAATCAGGATGAAAAATAATTCCTCAATGACCTAATGCCCCGATGGCTAAATCATCTTTCAGTCCTACCCCTGAAAGTTTTCGTTTGAAAGCTTCCATAATGAGGTAAAATATTTTATCGGCCGCAGGTTTAGCTTTTAATCCTTGCGGCCTGATATTTGAAATACAATTGCGGGATTCATCCGTTAAACCCGGCTTGGGGCCGAAGGTTAAATAAGCGCCCATACTGTCTGCAGCACTTAATCCTGGTCGTTCGCCAATTAGTATGAGCGAAAGTTTCGCATTCAGCCCAAACCCTATATCATCGCCAACGGCTACCCTGCCCTGTTCAACCAGGCACAATGGGGCTATTTTTAATTTAGCCGATTGAAGTTTAGGTACCAGGATCTTTAACAGATCAAATGCATTTTCATTTACGGCTTCGGCAGAAAGACCGTCCGCAATAACGATGGCGATATCATACCCATGGTTGTAGTCTTTTAACTGCTGTTCCGACGCTTCATCTAATTGCCGGCCATGATCCGGCCTTTTTAAATATTTATGGCGGCTTAATGCTTTACTTTGGAGGTGTAATAAGGGCAAATTCAGCGTTTTCAAACTACTAACCAGGCCCTCAACGTCTAATACCGAATAAACAGCATCGCGGGCATGGGCGTGGGCCAATTTAAATTGCAGCGTTTCCTTCATGGGAATACTGGTACCGGCCCTTCCAATAGCGATTCGGGCAGCAGTGAACTCCTTTAAAGGCGTTAATGGATCGGATACAACTATTTTCATAATTAACACGAATTTCACGAATAGGAACGAATTTTCACAAATATTGTTCGTTATTATTCGTTTAATGTTTCATTAAATCCCCGAAATCAGCGCCAATAATCTTTCAGAATTAGCTCCTATAAATTCGTGTAATTCGCTATAATTAGTGCTATTCGTGTAATTAATTCCTTGTTTTATTAGCCATTGTTCAAATTCGGGCGCAGGACGATATCCTAAAACCTTTCTCAAATATAAGGCATCATGAAAAGATGTTGACTGGTAATTGAGCATAATATCGTCTGAACCGGGGATACCCATTATAAAATTACAGCCAGCGACTCCTAAAAGCGTGAGCAGGTTATCCATATCGTCCTGGTCGGCCTCGGCGTGGTTGGTATAGCAAATATCAACGCCCATCGGCAAACCCAGCAGTTTTCCACAGAAATGGTCTTCCAGCGCGGCCCGGATAATTTGTTTGCCATCATATAAATATTCAGGTCCGATGAAACCTACTACCGAGTTAACCAACAGTGGTTTATATCTTCTCGCAACAGCGTAAGCGCGTGCCTCAACGGTTTGCTGATCAACGCCATGATGGGCATTGGCAGACAGTTCGCTGCCCTGGCCGGTTTCAAAATACATCACGTTTTTGCCGATGGTACCTCGGTTCAAGGATAGCGTTGCCTGGTAAGCTTCTTCAATAAGCGCCAGGTTGATGCCAAAACTGGAGTTACAAAGTTCCGTCCCTCCGATAGATTGAAAACACAGATCAACAGGAGCTCCGCTGTTGATGAGCTGCAGCGTGGTGGTAATATGGCTTAAAACGCAGGATTGCGTAGGTATCTCAAACTGCTCCCTTACCGTGTCAATCAACTTTAATAAGTTTAATACTACTGCGGGGCTGTCTGTAGCCGGGTTGATGCCGATCACTGCGTCACCGCTGCCGTATAGCAAACCGTCAATCATGCTGGCAGCTACGCCCTTGAGATCGTCTGTCGGATGATTAGGTTGCAAACGGGTAGAGAAATGCCCCTTCAAACCAATAGTATTGCGAAACCGGGTAATCACTTCGCATTTTTTTGCTACCGCGATCAAATCCTGGTTGCGCATCAGTTTGGAGACCGCCGCGGCCATTTCCGGGGTGATGCCTGCTTCAATACTTTTTAAAACTGCATTATCTACCTCATCACTCAGCAACCAGTCGCGGAATTCACCAACGGTTAAACTGTTGATCGCATTAAACGCTATAACATCATGGCTATCAATAATTAAACGGGTTATTTCATCACTTTCATAAGGGATGATTGTTTCGTTTAAAAAGGCTTTGAGGGGAACATCCGCCAGGGCGGTCTGGGCCGCAACACGTTCTTCGTAACTATCGGCACAGATACCAGCCAGCACATCCCCGGTACGATAAGGCGAGGCTTTTGCCAGCAGGGTTTTCAGGTCTGCGAATCGGTAATTTATGTTTCTTACTTTAAAGCTATAGCTCATCTTGCGGCGGATGTGATCACTTCGGCTGTTTCAAGCAGCACGTCATCAATTATTTTGATTTTATGTTTACCCATTAGCATAAATATAGCAATTACCACCGCCATGCCGGCAAAAAACCCCAGGGCCAGTACAGGATAAAACCATATCATAGCAAAAAAGGTAACGGCGCAAATAATTAAAGCGATGGCAGGGAATAATGGGTACACGGGCGCTCTGAAAGGGCGTTCTAAACCAGCTTCCTTTTTACGGAGGATAAAAAGGCTCACCATGCTCAGCATATACATTAGTACAGCGCCCATTACTGATATATACACGATCTGGTCGGCTTTTCCGGTAAAAAGTGCGATAAAGCTGATGAGGCCGCCCGCAACCAGTGCCCAATGAGGTGTTTTAAAACGATGACTGAGGCGGGAAAGGAAACGCGGCATATATCCGCTACGGGCCATAGCAAAAACCTGCCTTGAGGAAGCCAGTATGGTGCCATGGAAAGACGCGATCAACCCAAACAAGCCTATACCGGCAAATATGCGGGTTAAACTGCTTTGGTTGCCCAGCGCAAAACGTATCGCCTCCGGCAACGGATCAGACACATCGCTCAGCTTGTGCCAGTCGGTGATCCCCCCGGTGAGGATCATTACCCCAAATGCAAGAATGATCAGTGTGCCTAATGCTGAAATATAGCCTTTGGGAATATTCTTTTTGGGCTCCTTTACCTCCTCGGCTACCATAGCCACGCCTTCTATCGCCAGGTAAAACCAAACGGCGTACGGCAGTGCTGCAAAAACACCCGACCAGCCAAAAGGCATGGGATGGCTCATAAAATTAGACATTTTAAAATGCGGCGAAACGATGCCCATAAACAACAGCAATTCAGCTACCGCCAGTACTGTCACAAAAACCGAGAACATGGCCGATTCTTTTACCCCAAGGTAATTGATGACGATAAATACAACGTTAAAAAACAACGCCGAATATAAGGGCGGAATGACCGGCCATAAAAAATTGAGGTAAGTGCCCAGGGCAATGGCTATCGCGGGCGTTGCAAACAAAAAATCTATCAATGTTGCATACCCGGCAATAAGTCCGCCAAATGGCCCCATAGCGCGGTATGCGTAGGCAAAAGCGCCCCCTGCGTGCGGGATGGCAGCTGTAAGTTCGGTATAGCTAAAAATAAAGGTAATGTACATTACGGTGATAATGACCGTAGCAATCAAAAAACCAATGGTGCCTGAAACCTTCCAGCCGAAGTTCCAGCCAAAATACTCACCTGAGATGACCAAACCTACTGCAATTGCCCACAAATGGACGGGTTTTAATACTCTTTTTAATTGCTCAGTTTTGGTATTTGCCATGTATGTTTCTTTACCGTTTTAATGCCGCATTAAAATAGCCAAAGGAAGCCTTAATTCAAAACAAATAATTTAAAAAACGGCAACCAGCCAAACTGCGGCTACGTAAAAGGGTTGTCAACCTGCGATGGTGAACCTGACTTCTTAACATTTGCCGGTATTAAAACAAGTTGCAAGCGATTAAAACGTTTATTATCAGTATTTAAAAAATATCAGCGTGTTTTAACAAATGTTTAAAAAAACTCAACAGATGTTACATAATAGTCGTAAATTTCGTACAATAAATTAATAAAACACCTTTGGCGTTTTGGTGTTAACACTATAGTAAAAACAGGTTAATTTATTTTAAACAGCATGCTTTATATAACAGTTCCATCGGATGGCCCTTCAAAACTAACTTTCTCCTTATTTGAAAGTTATGACATACCGGCACCGGTTGGCGGCGCCGATGCAGAGATCAATAACGACTTGATCCTGAAGTTTGAAGACGAGGAAGAAGCGGTTGTTTATGCTGAGCAACTGGAAAACCTGGCAAATGAATTAAATGACAAAACGACTACGCAATATTTGGCAATAAATGATATTATTGTTGCCATATGGAACGATGAATTTGTACAGAGCTATCAAACTAAATAAATGATAAATTTTTAAAAATTATGTTACGCATCAATCTACCTCCAACCGGCCCAACCCGTGTAACCTTCGCTGATTTCAGGAAATACCGTTTGCCAATTCCATCAAAGGGAATTAAAGATCGCGGTAAAACAGAAACCGTACTGCAATTTGATAACGAAGATGAAGCGGTAATTTATGCCGATCACCTTGAAGAAATTGTAACCGGCGTAAGCAAAAATTCGCCCGTAAGGAGCATCCTGAGGGATATGGTAACTGCTATCCGTAATGATGACACGATCCGGAATTACCTGGAGTATTCTTCTATCTATACCTGGGTAAAAAACCGCGTGAAAACTATCCGGATGGCCATCAAACCTTCGGCTTCGTTTTTGAAAAACTGATATAGAAGAGGCGAAAGGTTAAAGGTAAAAGGCTAAAAGATTTTGGCTTGCAGCAATTTTGCTACAAGTTAGTAAACTTGCAGCTCTTAGCTTTTCACCCATCCTTTCACCTT
>NZ_CAIWNH010000422.1 GCF_903913935.1 uncultured Mucilaginibacter sp. | reverse complement strand
CGATAATGGCAAAATTGGCGTTGAACTTGCGCTAAAACATTTGCCGGATATTATCTTATGCGACATTATGATGCCTGAACTTGACGGTTATGGTGTTTTATATCTGCTGAGTAAAAACGCAGAAGCCGCCGCCATCCCGTTTATATTTTTAACAGCAAAAGCTGAAAAAGTTGACCTGAGGAAAGGTATGGAAATGGGCGCAGATGATTACCTGACAAAGCCTTTTGATGACATTGAATTGCTTAATGCCATTGAAAGCCGGTTAAAGAAAAAAGAGATCCAGCAAACCTTTTATAGTAAATCACTTGATCGTTTGGACAGCCTGATCTCCAAGAACGATGGGCTTGCTGAGTTGAAAAAAATAATCAGCGAACGAAAGACCAGGCAATTTAAAAAGAACCAGGTGATTTATTACGAAGGCGACAGGGGGAACGGGCTTTACCTAATGCTTGCCGGGCGAGTAAAAACAGTTAAACTTGCTGAAGACGGGCGCGAATTAATGACCGGCATATTTACTGCCGACAATTATTTAGGCATACAGGCCCTGCTTGCAAATGAGCCTTACAGCGATACCGCTACTGCCTTGGAGGATACATCTGTTTGCCTCATTCCCAAGGACAGTCTTGAGAAATTATTGAATTTATATCCCGACGTTGCCAAGGAGTTTATTAAACTGCTGTCAAATGATATCCGCGAAAAAGAGGAACAATTGCTACAGCTGGCTTATAACTCTGTGAGGAAAAGACTGGCCGATTCAATCTTGCGTTTACACAAGCAACCCGGCCACGATGAAGAGGATGGCTTTAAAATTACTCGTGAAGACCTGGCTGCGATGGCAGGCATGGCTACCGAAACAGTAAGCAGGACATTATCGGACTTTAAGGACGAAGGGTTGATAGAAAAAAAGGGAAGCACCATACGATTACTTGACCTGCCCCGTTTAACCAAAATGAAAAACTGACCAATGTCACTTTTTTCTTTGATATTGCTCACACAATAGAAATCACCCTTTAAATAGCTTTGTAATATAAAACAATAGCTGAATGAAGGCGGTAGCTTATAGTATAAAACCTTTTGAAAAAGAATTCCTGGCCAAAGCCAATCAAAAAAAACACGATATAACCCTAATATCTAACAGTTTAAGCCTTGAAACGGCAATTTATGCTGAAGGAAAAGATGCGGTAATTGTTTTTACGACTGATGATGTTTCAGCCCCTGTTATTGAACGTCTTGCCGGATTTGGCATAAAATATATCACTACCCGGTCTTCCACCATCGATCAAATTAATATTGCGGCTGCCGATAAATTCGATATAAAACTCGCAAATGTTCCATATTATTCGCCGCAGGCCGTTGCTGAACTTACGATGGCGCTTGCATTCGCATTGAACAGGCATATCGTTAAAACCAAAGAACAGAGTAAGCATTTCGATTTCAGAAACGATGAATTGATCGGTTTTAATTTTTATGGGAAAACTATTGGCCTGGTAGGGCTTGGTAAAAGCGGGCTTGCAGTGGCCAATATTTTTAATGGTATGGGTTGCGTCGTTATCGGCTATGATCCTGCTTTCCCCGAAACAACCAACAATATCAGGGAAGTTGACCTGGACACTTTATTTGCCTCAGCAGATATTATCTCGCTTCATTTGCCTTTAACCCCGGGCACAAAACACATTATCAATAAGACCGCTCTTGAAAAAATGAAGAACGGGGTAATGTTAATCAACACTTCGGGAGGTGAACTTATTAACACCAAGGATGTAGTAGTAGCGCTGGATAACGGGAAAATTGGATATTTAGGTATCGATGTATATGAATACGAAAAAGGCCTGTTTTTTGAAGATCACAAAAATGACATTGAGAAAGACCCTATACTTTCCAGGTTAATGGATCACCCCAATGTGCTGGTAACCCCGCACCAGGCTTACCTTACCAGGGAAGCCCTGCAGGAAATTGCCAACCAAACCATAAAGAATCTTGATCAATGGCAAAATAACACCTGCGTTGGTAATGCCTGTATAGGTATCAAAAAATGCCAGGATCATGAATTAAACCAGACTCAGTTAAAGAAAACCCATGTTAACTAAACAACTACATACCGACAAGGCAGAAAAGTATAATGTAGCCGCCCCTCGTTATACCAGCTATCCAACTGTTCCGTATTGGGATAATGAGACATTTTCGGCAGAACAATGGAAAGATTCTGTCAAGCTTTCATTTAATGAAAGCAACACGGAAAATGGTATTAGTATTTATATACATTTGCCGTTTTGTGAAAGCTTATGTACCTATTGCGGCTGCAATACCCGCATTACAAAAAACCATAAGGTTGAAGAGCCTTATATACAAGCTGTTTTAAAAGAGTGGAAGCAGTATTTAAAGATATTCGGATCGAAACCGGTTATACGCGAAATTCATTTAGGTGGCGGTACGCCGACATTTTTCAGCGCTGAAAACCTGCAGTTACTGATAAATGGGGTTTTAAACGACGCAGAAATTCACCCGGAAGCTGAGTTTAGTTTTGAAGCACACCCCGGAAATACAACTGAATTACATTTGACAACATTGTATGATCTTGGATTCAGGAGGTTAAGCCTTGGCATACAGGATTTCGACCCGAAAGTTCAATTTATCATCAACAGGATCCAAAGCTTTGAACAGGTTGAACAAGCAACCAATACCGCCCGCGCAATTGGCTATACTTCTGTTAATTTCGACCTTATCTACGGCTTACCGCTGCAAACAGAGCGCGGGCTTGCAGAAACAATAAGATTGGTGGGTGAATTAATGCCCGACAGGATAGCTTTTTATAGTTATGCACATGTGCCATGGCTCAAGCCCGGCCAGCGCCATTATACCGAGAATGATCTTCCCGATGCAGCAGCAAAACAAATACTGTACGAAACCGGCAGAAGCCTGCTGAAAAGTTATGGATATTATGAAATTGGGATGGACCATTTTGCTTTACCTGCAGACAGTTTAT
>NZ_CAIWNH010000421.1 GCF_903913935.1 uncultured Mucilaginibacter sp. | reverse complement strand
CACAGGTAAAACTCATCGTATCCGAGCAAACTACTGAGCAGATCATCCAGCAGTTAAAACTGGGAATGATCGACTGCGGTATCCTATCCACCCCGCTGCACGAAAGCAGCCTGACAGAGATCCCTGTTTTTTATGAAAACTTTGTGGCTTATGTTTCCAAAAACAGCAAGCTGTCAAAAAAGAAAAGCATCACACCCGATGATATCGATATGGAAGAGATCTGGATATTGAACGAGGGCCACTGCATGCGCGAACAGGTATTAAACATTTGCCAGCGCCGGAAAGCAACCCAGGGCTTTAAACATTTTGAGTATAATACCGGCAGTGTTGAAACCTTAAAGCGGATGGTAGACCAAAACAACGGTGCAACTATTTTACCAGAACTTGCTTTATCAGAGCTAACAGACAAACAGCTGGACAAGGTGCGTTATTTTAAATCACCCGAACCGGCCCGCGAGGTCAGTGTAGTTATCCAGCGTAATTTTTTAAAGCGCAGGCTGATAGAAGCACTTAAAAATGAGATCCTGGAGTTTTTACCCAAACGGATGAAAAGCAAAAAGAAAAAAGAGGTGATGGATATTTGAGGAAGAGTCCGAAAGTCAGGAAAGACCGGAAGAAGAAACAACATCCTTCCGCAATCGACATTCCGCAATCCGCTTTCAATAATTTCCGTATTTTTACGCCATGGCGCAGATTCAATCATTTACCAATAACCCGTACCAGGAAAACACTTATATTTTATTTGATGAAAGCGGCGAATGCGTTATCATTGACCCTGGCATGGATAGCGCCAGGGAACAAAATGTCGTAGTTAATTTTATCAGGGATAATCATTTAAAGCCCGTTTTGCTATTGAACACCCATTGCCATATCGACCATGTGCTGGGCAATAAATTTATTTTTGATCAATACGGTTTAAAACCAAAATTCCACGAAGGCGAACTGCCTGTACTGGAAGCAGTGGTAGCTTATGCGCCGATGATGGGCATCAGGTATGAGGTCTCGCCCGTACCGGATGAATACCTCCCCGAAACCGGGACAATCAAATTCGGCAATACCGAACTGCAACTAATCTTCGCACCAGGACATTCGCCCGCGCATCTTTGTTTTTATGATAAAGAAAGCAATTTGTTAGTCGGAGGCGATGTTTTATTCAGGGGAAGCATCGGCCGTACCGACCTGCCCGGCGGAAATTTTAGCCAGTTGATGGATAATATCGAACATAAACTGTTTACTTTGCCTGATGATTGCACAGTTTACCCCGGCCATGGCCCCAAAACAACCATCGGCTACGAAAAACAAACCAACCCCTTTTTAACTTAATTGAACTATTGCCAGCATTTACAAATCACTAATTTACTAAATCAATAATTCAATAATTAATTGAACACCTCGCTATACATAGCCAAACGATACCTTTTTTCGCGGAAGAAGGTGCATGCCATCAACATCATTTCGGGCATTTCTATGATAGGCGTATTGATCGGCAGCGCGGCCCTGGTGATCATTTTATCGGTATTTAATGGTTTCGAAGTAACTATTTTAAATTTATACGGCAATTTTTGTCCGGAAATAAAGATTGAGCCCCGCCTGGGCAAAACCTTTAACCCTAACGTGCCCTATTTTAATAACCTTCGTAAGGATCAGCGGATTTTTTCCTTTACTCCCGTGCTGCAGGAAAAAGCGATGATCAAATATGATAACAAATCTTTTATCGGAACGATTAAGGGCGTAGGTCGCGATTTTTTAAAAAATCCATTGATTGACAGCACGATACAAAGCGGGGCTTTTATGCTGAAATCAGCTGGGGAGCAATATGCTGTGTTGGGTGCAGAAGTTGAAAATAGCCTGGCGGTAAATGTAAAAGACCGGTTTTCCACCATCGAAATTTATGCCCCCCGCCGGCAGGCAGGCAGTGGCGCCGACCCCATGAGTGAGTTTGTTGTTCGCCCGATTACCCCGGCAGGTGTTTTTGAGGTAGGCCAGGATTTTGACGATATGGTGGTAACTACCATTGATTTTACCCGCGTTTTGCTTGACCAGCCACAGAATGTATCCTCCCTTGAGATCAATTACAAAAAAGGAACCGACCTTGACGCCGTACAGCAGGATATCCGGGATAAGGTGGGCAAAGATTTCTCCGTAAAAAACCGGCGCGAGCAAAACACCGAGTTATATAAAACATTGAACTACGAACGCTGGTTTATTTTTATGATATTAACTTTTGTATTAATTATTGCTATATTTAATATTATTGGCTCATTAACCATGCTGGTGATTGATAAAAGAAAAGATATTGCTATTTTAACCAGCCTGGGCGCCAATAAACAACTAATACAGGGGATATTTTTTATTGAAGGGATGATGATCACTATAACCGGTTGTATTACAGGCATAGTTTTAGGACTGGGATTTTGTATATTGCAGCAACGGTTTGGTTTGGTAAAAATGGGGTCGAAAATGTCAATGATTGATGCTTACCCCGTATCGTTGCGGTTAAGTGATTTTGTGCTTGTGTTTTTTACAGTTAGCTTTATCGCGGTTATTGCTTCTGGAATAAGCGCCCGGTTAAGTATTAAAGGGCTGAATGACATCAAGCAGGACTTATAATTTTATGGAATGAGGCAAAGGTTTTCTTCATATTTGATTTTGATACTTATTACAGTGATAGTTGCTTGCAATAACCATCCTCAAAAACCGCCTGCGATAATATTTAAAGGCGTTTACAGCTTTGGCCCCGAGGTAAAATCATTTAAGGATTGCGATAGCGGCCAGGAGTTTTGGGTTACCGACAGTTCAAAACAACTGGAATTAAAATACTCGCAATTAAATTTCGAGAAACCTTACGTTCCCGTGTATGTTGAAGTAGAAGGGGACAAAATTCATTCAGATAAAGAGGGCCTGGGATCTGAGTTTGACAGCACACTGGTTGTTAGAAAACTAATAAAGATCACGAAAGAGATCCCGCAGGATATGTGTAACTGAGAAAATAGGTAAAAGCTTAAAGGCGAAAGCTGAAAGCTGAAAAGTGATTTAATAATTTAACAAAAAACGGGCTTTAAGCTTTATGCTTTTAGCTTTCAGCTATAAAAAATGGAATCGAAGAGACAGCAAAAATTTGCAGGAGTAATACAGGAAGACCTTGCCGCTATTTTTCAGCGTGAAGGCATTAATTATTTACCAAACACACTGATCACTATAACCAAAGTGCGGGTTACACCCGACCTGGCCATCGCGAGGGTATTTTTGAGCTTTTTCAATAACACCAACCCGCAACTCGCCCTGCAAACGATCAAATCGCATGGGAATGAAATCCGCTATAAATTGGGTGCAAGGATAAAAGACCAGGTACGCGTAATACCCCAACTGGAGTTTTTTATTGATGATACCAGCGAATACGTTGAACGTATGGATAAAATATTTGATAAAATAAGTAAAGAAGACCGTCAACCCGAAACTGAATAAAAAAATGAGCGCTTCTGTACAGTTAGCTACTTTCGTAAAAACACACCCCGATGCAGTCGGCCGCCTGGTTGATTTTAACCCGATGACCGATAAATTATACCAGTTTGACCTTACCATTGGCAACAAGGAACTTGATGCGGTAACTATTGCCGATCATGCAAAGTTTGGAAAATGGGTTAATGGTAAACTGGCGGCCACCGGCGCTAAATATGGCATCGGCGGCTATATGGAGAACCGGAATATTTATGCCCATAGCCCCTTATTTAACAACGGAGATGTTAAGCGCCGCCACCACCTTGGCGTCGATATATGGGGAAAGGCAGGCATGCCGATTTACAGCCCTTTGAAAGGTAAAGTACACAGCTTTAAGGACAATAATAATTTAGGTGATTACGGGCCAACCATTATTCTGGAGCATAACCTTGACGGCTTGATCTTGCATTCGCTTTACGGGCACCTGAGCCGTGCCAGCCTTGAAAGTCTTAAAGTAGGGCAAAAGGTTATTGCCGGGGAGCGAATTGCAACTTTAGGTGATGATAACGAAAACGGGCATTGGCCGCCACACCTGCATTTCCAGCTGATATTTGATATGGAAGATAAAGCTGGCGACTACCCGGGTGTTTGCAGTTTAGAGGAAAAAGAAAAATATCGCAAAAACATCCCTAACCCACAGCTGATCCTTCAATTTCCGAAAGCGGTTAACGCCTAGAGAATAGCAATCCAGGCCTATCCAGCTCCGTAATCTTCGTGTCTCCTTTGTGCCGTCTTTGTTGGAAACTTAACCACAAAGAGCGCGGAGAAGGCACAAAGAGACACAACAAATTATGCTATTACCCCCGGCGTTTTGCAATAAAAAATCCACCGGCGCTCATTTATCAAAAAAATAAATATATTTAGGAAGGAAATAACAGCCTGCGACATTTCACTCCTAAATAAATTTAAATGAGCGGATCAGAACCCGGCAAAATTGGCTTATGGGCCAGTACTTCATTAGTGGTCGGCAATATGATCGGGGCAGGTATATTCCTGTTACCGGCTGCCATGGCTTCCTATGGGAGCATCAGTTTGCTGGGCTGGCTATTTTCGGGGATCGGCACGTTTTTCCTGGCAAAAGTTTTTGCTAACCTGAGTAAAATGCTGCCAACAGCAACAGGTGGACCCTATGCATATACCCATCATGCTTTTGGTGATTTCGCGGGCTTCCTGGTAGCATGGGGGTACTGGCTGTCAAATGTTTGCTCCCTCGCAGCGGTATCCATCTCGCTAATAAGCGCATTAAGTACCTTTTTTCCCGTGTTAGATAAAAGTGCTACTGCCGCCATCGCCACAGGCCTGGGCTTTATATGGCTGGTGACCTGGTTAAATAACCGGGGCATTAAAACCTCGGGGAATGTACAGCTCATTACCACCGTTGCTAAGTTATTGCCCCTGGTTGTTATTGCCATAGGAGGCCTGTTTTTTATCAGGCTGCAAAATTTTCATCCATTTAACAGTAGCGGCAAATCCACAATGGAAGGCATCGCTGCCACAGCGGCCATCACCATGTATTCTTTTTTGGGAATAGAGTGTGCTTCTATCCCCGCCGGCAATGTTGAAAATCCGGAGAAAACCATATCCCGTGCGACAATGCTCGGTTTGGCCATTACGGCCCTGGTTTATATTTTGGGAAGCATCAGCATTATGGGCATCATCCCGCAAAAAACACTGGTGCATTCGCTTACCCCTTATGCAGATGCTGCCGTAATTATGTTTGGCAGCAGCGCCCGGTACTGGGCCAGCGCCGGTGTTGCCGTTGCCGCATTTGGTGCTTTAAATGGATGGACCCTTGTTCAGGGGCAATTCCCATATGCTGTGGCAAAAGACAAGCTATTCCCGGCATTTTTTAGCCGTTTAAATGATAAAGGTGCGCCCTATGCGGCTATAATCGTCAATAGTATTTTTGTCTCCCTGTTTATGGTGATGAATTTCACCAAAGGACTGGTGGAGCAATTTAAATTCCTGATCCTGTTGACCACCCTAACCACCCTGGTTCCATACCTTTTTTGTGCAGCAGGGTATATCATCATCCGGTTTGATCAAAAACACCTGCACAGCGGTGGCTGGGTATCTGCAATACTTATAGGTACGCTAGCTTTTGCTTATTCGTTATGGGCCGTTGCCGGCTCTGGCCAGGATACGGTTTATTATGGTTTTTTACTGCTGATGGCCGGCATCCCGTTTTATGTATGGAGCGTATATAAAAAAAGCATTTCCGCTAACAACCTGTAAGCTATCAAACTTGTGTTTATGGCATCAGATGATAGCTTACCATCAACGTTAAAATTGTTACACATTTAACATTTTAACCTGCAATTTGAGTAGGATTAAACGACAGGAGATCTATCCAAAAACTTCCACTGCCTCGTCATACAATGCCCAAACCAAATAGGGGTGGGTATCCGCATGGTAAATTTCGCCGGTTGCAGAGATACCGATAATACCCGCGAATCCATCAAAAGGCTTCAATTCGTTCAATGTTCTTTCGGTTGCCAAAGCAAGGGGCATACCATCTGTAACACGGGCTACTATAGTTGACGCGACTGCCCCGCTCACAATATCTTCGCCTACGCCCGTGCATGATACCCCTGCAGATGCGTTTGCGTAGTTGCCTGCCGTAGTTGCAGAATCGCTTACCCTGCCGGGGATCTCGAAGCCCTTACCACCGGTTGAGGTCGCCGCAGCGATATGGCCAAATACATCAAGCGCCACACAGCCAACGGTACCTAAACGGATAGAGTCACTCAGCTTTTTATCGTATTCGTTTCTGCGCTGTGGGGTTTCGGGGTTATAATGTTCAAAGCCGTTTTCGCGGGCAAAGTCTTTTGCGCCTTTTCCGCTTAAAACCCGATCATCATAATGCAATAGCTTTTCAGCAATACATATAGGATTTTTCACATCCTCCACATTGATCACCCCCGAAAAACGCATGGTTTTGCCATCCATTAAAGATGCGCTCAGTCTTATTTTGCCATCGCTTTGAATTTGTGAACCGGTACCGGCATTAAACAGTTCATTATCCTCCAGCAAAGCCACTGTATAAACGGCAGTTTCAACAGCGGTATGGTTTTCAAGGTGTTTATAGCCCAGTTTTACAATTTCAGACAGCGCGTCCTGTTTCGCTTTTTTTACTTCCTGGTTAGTTTGCGATTCGCTAAAAAAACCGCCATGGATGATTAGTTTCATAGTAGATGGAATTTGGCGTAAAGCTAAAAGCAGAAAGCTAAAAGCCATCCGCCAACCAAGCTTTATGCTTTGGGCTTTCAGCTTTAAGCTCTTTAATTATTATCGTCAGGCGCAAGTGCACCATCAACTTTAACAGCTTTTTTGATGATCAATTGATATTCCGCCAGATCGAATGTATCAAATATCGACATAACGCTTACCCGCATATTTTTGATAGATACGGGCGAGCCCATTTCTACGTCGTAGATATTTGTTTCGGCCATTTTACGGCCGTTAACCAAAATGGTAAGGCCCGAACCTATAGCTTCCATCATGGTGCCGCCGGTAATCAGCAGACCGGCATCTTCGCCCAAACCAATGCCCAGCATTCCGGGGTTACTGGCCACCGCGTAAAGCAGCCTGCCAATGCGGCCTCGCTGTACAAAATGGGTATCTATAATTACCGAATCAATAAAGCCCAGGCCCGCGGTCATTTGTACCTCGCCTTTTATCAGCGCTTTATGGCTCTGGCCACGATAGATCATGTTGGTGGATGCTGCCGCCGCCCCTGCAGATGTACCTGCGATCACAAAATTTTCATTATGATAACGGGTCTTCATTATATGCAAAAACTCAGTTCCGCCAAATATCGAACTTAACCGTAACTGGTCGCCCCCGCTAAACATTACCACATGAGCCACCCTTATCCGTTCCAAAAATTCTTCGCGTTTTGCATCTTCCCGGTTGCGGATATCCAACACCCCCACATTCCGAACATGTAATTGGTTAAAGGCCTCGATATATTCTATACCTACCAATTCAGGGATCTGCGATGCAGTGGTGATCACCTCCACTACCGAATTATGCTGTTTTGCCGACTCGGTAATAATGCGCTTTAAGATCCCCTGTTCAAAAAACTTCAGGTAATTCGGTTTAATAATATTTTCCTGCGAGCCCAGGTTAGTACCCATATCCACCGCTCCGCCTATAATTATCAGTTTACCTTTAGGGATGATCATTATATAAGTTGATTAAGTTAGATTAGGTTGATTAAGTTAGATTGAATTGAGGAGGACAAATTTTTGTATAAAAAACAACCACTCACTCAATCAACTATTCACTTAACCAACTTAACACAATACAAATTAAAATAAAAAGTGGCACAATGGCAGGCTATTATAAATAATAATACCTTTTTTACGCCAAAAATTTTATTAGATTGTTAAGTTGTTTAGTTTTAAAAGAAAATTGACCCCATCTACTAATTAGCACCACATCCATGAAGATTGAAAATATACAAGTACTGCGCGGCCCTAATATCTGGAGTGTAAACCGGAAAAAATTGATCCAGATGCGATTGAACCTTGAAGAGCTGGAGCACAAACCGTCAAATGCCATTGAAGGTTTTTACGAACGGCTGGATAAACTGATGCCCAGTTTGTATGAGCACCGCTGCTCACCAGGTGTGCCGGGCGGCTTTTATCAGCGGCTTATTGCCGGCACCTGGATGGGGCATGTGGTTGAGCATGTGGCGCTGGAGATCCAATCCCTGGCCGGTATGGATACCGGCTACGGCCGTACCCGCGAAACCAAAACACCAGGAGTTTATAATGTGGTGTTTACTTATGTTGAAGAAAAGGTAGGCGTATACGCGGCAGAAGCTGCGGTAAAGATAGTGAATGCCCTTATTAAAGAGGAAGATTACGACCTGCAGCATGACCTGCAGCAAATGCGCGAGATCCGCGAAAATACCCGGCTCGGCCCGAGTACAGGTTCTATCGTGGAAGAAGCTATCGCCCGGGATATCCCCTGGATCAGGCTAAATAACCAGTCGCTGGTGCAATTGGGCTATGGAAAAAACCAGGTTAGGTTCCGTGCTACCATGACGGAAAAAACCAGCAGTATCGCCGTTGATATTGCCAGCAATAAGGATGAAACCAAACGCATGCTGCTGGAGCAGGCCATCCCTGTTGCCAAAGGCATTACCATTTCATCCATTGAGGGTGTGGATGAGGCCATACGCAAAGTAGGCTTCCCGCTGGTTTTTAAACCGCTGGATGGCAACCATGGCCGCGGCATCTCCATCAACATCCGCGACCGGGAAGCGGCCGTGGCGGCCTATGAATTTGCCGCCCGCATTTCACGCCGGGTAATTGTTGAACGCTTTATTACCGGGTACGATTTCAGGGTATTGGTAATTGATAATAAAATGGTAGCCGCAGCGCTGCGCGACCCGGCCCATGTTAAAGGTGATGGCGTATCGACCATCAAACAATTGATAGATAAGGAAAACGAAGACCCGCGACGTGGTTACGGGCACGAAAAAGTGTTAACGCTGATCAGCATTGACCGCGATACGCTGGACCTGATCGAGAAAAAAGGCTATACACTGGACAGCATCCCTGCCAAAGGCGAAAAGGTTTTTGTAAAATCAACCGCTAACCTGAGTACCGGGGGCACTTCTGTTGACGTAACCGACCATGTACACCCGCATAATGTGTTTATCTGCGAACGGATCAGCAAGATCATCGGCCTGGATATTTGCGGTATTGATATTATGGCCGAAAACCTGAGCGAGCCGTTAACCGATACCGGTGGCGTAATACTGGAAGTGAATGCTGCTCCCGGCTTCAGGATGCATATTGCACCCAGCGAGGGCCTGCCACGCAACGTAGCCGGGCATGTGATAGACATGCTGTACCCTGCGGGCAAATCAGCCAGGATCCCTATTATTGCGGTTACAGGCACCAATGGCAAAACCACCACCACCCGCCTCATCGCGCATATTGTAAAAAACAATGGCTACCGGGTTGGCTTTACCACATCCGATGGCATTTATGTACAAAACAACATGCTGCTGAAAGGCGATACCACCGGCCCCGTAAGCGCAGAGTTTATTTTAAAGGACCCCACCGTGGAGTTTGCCGTGTTGGAAAGTGCCCGTGGCGGTATTTTAAGAGCAGGCCTGGGCTTTAGTTTTTGCGATATCGGTGTGGTAACCAACATCCAGGAAGACCACCTTGGCCTTGCCGACATCCACACCCTGGATGACTTAACCCGGGTAAAAAATGTGGTGGTTGACTCCATTAAAAAAGATGGCTGGGCGGTATTAAATGCCGACAATGATTATTGCGTACGGATGGGTAAAAAGGCACATTGCAAAGTGGCCTATTTTAGCATGAACGAAGAAAATCCGGTTATTAAATCACATTGTAAAAAAGGCGGAATTGCATGCGTTTACGAAAATGGTTTTGTAACCATACAAAAAGGCGACTGGAAGATCCGCGTACAACGTACCAGCCTCATCCCGGTTACTTTTGGAGGTACCGTGCCTTTTATGATCGAAAATGTGCTGGCAGCTACGCTGGCAACTTTCCTGCATGATTTTAAAACAGAAGATATCAAGATCTCGCTGGAAACCTTTATCCCTTCGGCTGCGCAAACACCGGGCAGGATGAACATCTTCAACTTTAAAAACTTCCGCTTTATGATCGACTTTGCGCATAATCCGGCTGGTTTTAAAGGCATCAAAGCGTTTTTACAGCATATCGATTCCCCATTAAAGATCGGCATCATTGCCGGTACAGGCGACAGGCGCGACGAGGATATCCGCGAACTGGGCATGCTTTCCGCCGAAATGTTTGACTACATCATCCTGCGCCAGGAAAAATTCCTCCGCGGCCGTACCGCTGAAAATATTCTGACCCTGCTGATCGAAGGCATTGAATCGGTAGATATTGATAAGAAATTTGAGATCGTACCAAACGAAGTGGACGCGATTAAACATTCCATGAGCATTGCTGTTCCGGGAGCATTTATTGTTGCGCTGAGCGATGTAATTGACAACGCCATCGAAACCGTACAAAACTACCAGGAGCAGGAAAGAAACGGAACGTTTGAGGTGTAAGTGATTTCGGATTGCGGAATTTCGATTTCGGAATTAGGATAATGGCGATAAGCTGAATGAGTGATATGCCAGGTGTTTGTTGACTGAAAAAACCGCAAACAGCAGACAACAAATCCGAAATCGAACATCCGACTTCCGAAATCTTCTTGTCGTTCGTCCGGTTTTGAATAGCGACGGATTGGAAGTATTACGGACAGACAAGCCGTTCCGTTGGCTGCTTTGGCATTCACAGCGCATTTATGTTAAAAAGAAATCAGAAATATCCTGACTCGTTTATAATAAGTTTTTTAAAACTACTACTTCCTTCAGGCAGGCTAAAATGGCTAAGCTGGATAGCAATAGTATTTAGCCTGTGGTTAATATTGTATCCGGAGCCTTACAAGCCATTGCTTATTATTTCGCTGTTGCTGCCTGTGCTGGGTTTGATTATAAACAGGCTTATTTCTCCGGATTTTGAATCTCTTTTGTTGATCCGTACCGACACGGGAAAGGAAAGCTATTGCCCGGTTAATTTCATCATTTTCCCGGCCATTGCATTATTAATAAGGGATTTATCTTATAGCT
>NZ_CAIWNH010000420.1 GCF_903913935.1 uncultured Mucilaginibacter sp. | reverse complement strand
GAGTAATAAGTACAAATTCCTGATGTTCATATCTTTTATTTATAATTGGTTTCTTAGCTTAAACTGAATTTACGCGTTTTATGTATGGAGGACAAAAAATAAAACTCAGCCCCTAACTATCGTCCTCAAATGGAGCACAATAGTTTCGAGGTATAAAAGTAGAGAATTATCTTTAGATTAATAATGAGGTATCAAAAAGAATTATTGAATGTACTTGTTTACCAACGCAATTAACTCGGCCACATCAAAAGGCTTAGCCAGATAAAAGTTGGCCAGGCCATCTTCGGCAACCTGTTTGATGTTGCTTACCGCCGAAATAATAATGATAGGAATATGACTGGTGGCCGGATTGGTTTTTAATTGTTTGCTCAGTTGCTGCCCTGTTGCGTCACTTTTCCAGTCGGTAAGCCAATTATCCATTAATATGAGGTCAGGGTTGTGCTTATGAAGGTATTTAAGGATTTTACCATCAGCAGAGCTGATCACCTCATACGCCTCTTCTGTCAGAATATAAACGATCAGATCCCTGATATCCTTATCATCGTCAATTACCAGTATTTTTTTGGCCATGCCCTTAAACCCTTATATTATAGACACAACAAATAATAGGGTAGGTTTTGTTTGCGGCACCATGTATTATTTTTTCGCGCCGGTTAATACAGTTTTCTTTGTGTAGAATTTATTGGGAAACAGGGTTATGATAGCAGATCCTGCATCTTGGCTCGTAGCTTTCCATTTCGCCTAACATGATCTTGTTATCATCAGGAACCAGCCTGTAGGAGTACATGGCCGGGTTGCCGCACCGCACACAGACAGCCTGTAATTTTGTTACCGAATCGGCCATGGCCATCATTAGCGGCATGGGCCCAAACGGCTGGCCTTTAAAATCCATATCGAGCCCTGCAACGATCACCCTTACCCCCTTGTTGGCTAAAACGTTACAAACATCGGGGAGTTCTGCATCAAAAAACTGGGCTTCATCAATGCCAACCACATTTACGTCGCTGGCCAGGAGTAATAAAGACGAAGCATTTTCAACGGGTGTTGAAGGAATCGAGTTAGCGTTATGTGATACCAGGGCGTTTTCAAGATAACGGGTATCAGCCTTGGGGCTAAATATTTCGACTTTTAGCCTGGCAATGCGGGCACGGTTTAAACGCCTGATCAATTCTTCCGTCTTGCCCGAAAACATGGAGCCGCATACCACTTCGATACTCCCGCCAAACTCGCTCTTGCGCTTAAAAACATCTTCGTTGAAAACCATTCGTTGTATATTGTGATTTCACCGATTTGGATTTGATTTCACCGATTTACGTATCATTTTAAACCAATCACCAATCTCTTGACTCTAATCTGTATCGACAAATATCAGAATTTAATCTTATTTTTGGATAGCATTTTTCTAACATTGAGGCATGAAGCAAAAGGAAGTATTTAAAAAGATTGGTGGAATTATACAGGAGCTTAGTGATCAATACGAATACCTGAGAACGGTACCCGATGATTTAAACGACCTGGAACTTGAACTTTTTGTTGCGAACGCACATTTCCTGACGGACCATATTGAGGTATTGAGCAAACTAAATTTGCAAAACAAACCCAAACGGACGGTTGAAAAACCTGAGAAGCCTGAGAAACCTGAAAAACCGGAAATTGCTTACGAACAAAAATACTTTGAGCCCATGGTTCAGCAAATGAAACATGGTATGGATAAGGAGGAAGAAAAAATCGGGAAAGAAACTTTAAAAGGAGATGAGCCCGAAGATGTACCTCAGGCAGAAGTGAACGAAAAGCAGATAAAAGAAACGATTAAAACCGTAGAATCCGAAACCACGGTCAGCAAACAACCGGAAAAATACGAGGCTCCGGAGATCGATCTTTCATCTGCGGCACCCGCAGATACGTATTCATTTATAAGAGAAGAACCTGAGACCATAAGGCATGAACTGGTCATGGACGAATCGATGGACCTGGACGAGGATTAAAAGCTGGAAATAGATCATGAGCCGGTAAGGGAAACTAAAAAAAGAAGATTAATATCCCCCCTGACAGCGGAAACCGCCGTGGAAGAAGCAGTCAGTGAAACTATGGACAAAAATCCGTCGGAAATCAAACCGGAAACGGTTAAGGATAGCCAGACTGCCGAAGATGAAGTTTTGACCATTAATCAAAAAATGTCATCGCAGGTAAATGATAAAAGCATAGCACATACGGAACAGCTTGCTATAAAACCAATAAGCGATATTAAACTGGCAATTACCCTGAATGATAAATTGTTGTACGTTAAAGACCTGTTTAACGGTTATAACCTGGCCTACAGCGAAGCCATAGAAATACTTAACCGCTTTAACACGTTTGAAGAAGCCGCAAGGTTTTTAAAAACCAATTATGTTACCAAAAACAACTGGGAAAGTAAGCCGGCGACAACAGAGAAGTTTTATGCGTTGCTAAAAAGACGTTACGCTTAAAAATTACTGAAAGCTTAAATACCAAAGCGAAAAGCTTTTTTGCTTTCAGCTTTATGCTTTTACCGTTCAGCTTAAACGATCCCCATCCGGTTTGAATCAAGTTTTACCAGCACAAAAATAAGCATGGTGAAATTTAGCAGGGATGACCCCCCGTAACTGATCATTGGCAAAGGTATACCAATAACCGGGGCGAGCCCTATCGTTGTGGCGATGTTGATCATAACGTGAAAAAAGATAATCGACGCCACGCCATAACCATAAATTCTTGAAAACGGCGATCGCTGCCTTTCAGCTAAGAAAATAATTCTCAATACTAAAAATAAATACAGACCCAAAACTAACACTGAACCTGCAAAGCCCCACTCCTCGCCTACTGTACAGAAAATAAAATCGGTACTTTGTGCGGGCACAAATGAGTATTTGGTTTGTGTACCATGCAGATATCCTTTTCCCCAAAACTTACCTGAACCAATAGCAATTTTTGATTGGTTTACATTATAACCTTGCCCCCTTGGATCGCTTTTTATCCCCAATACTATATCAATACGAACCTTTTGATGTGGCTGCAAAACGTGATTGTAGATAAATTTAACAGAAAATACAAAGGCTATGCAAATGGCCAGACCCGTTATTATAGTAATAATAAGGCGCCTGTTTTTGCGGAATAAAACAATAATCAGCAGCGCAATTAACGAAATTACAGCAACAACATAAATAGGGGTAAATAATATTGAAGTTAGAAAAAGTATAATAAACAGCCCGCTGATAACCAGGAAATATGGCGAAAGGCCCTCGCGATACAAAACAAAGATAAGCGAATAAAAAACAAGCGTTGAGCCCATATCTGGCTGCAACAAGATAAGAAACATGGGAACCCCAATAATAGCGCCTGCAGTTAAAAATGAGCGCCACTCAGTTATCCTTACATTAGTTGCGCTTAAGTAACGGGCAAGTAACAGGCACGTGGTAAACTTTGCAAACTCCGATGGCTGCAGTTTAAAGCCGCCGCCTAATGATATCCATGCAGCATTGCCGCCAACGCTGCGGCCCACCACCAGTACTAATAAAAGCAATAAAAGTGTTATGCCGTAAAAAGCCGGCGCAAGGGCTGTTATAAACCTGCTTTCGAGCAACAGTATAACAACACCAATTACGAGGGAAATAAGAATGTATAATAATTGTTTACTGTAATCGGTTTTAAAGTCCAATATACCGGGGTGCCGCTCATCAAAAACAGCGGAATGAATATTAAACCAACCGACGGTGCAAAGTGCCAGGTAAATGAATACAGTTACCCAATCCACATTAAAAAAGAAACTGCGCTGGTTATTCATCTTCTTTATGCATTTGCTGTGCGGCTAAAAGCCTGGTTGATGAATCTTTTTTACTTTTGGAGGACGCACTTTTTACCCCTTTAAGCTTGTTATTTACGGAGTCCTGCATCCTTTTTTTAATACTATCGGCTTTTAACGCTTTTCTTCTGTTAAAGGAATTGCTGTGCAGGTAGGTGGCAGAATCAGGTAAACGGGTAGCATTGGCATAATAATCTACTGTTATGCCTGATTCCCGCTGGCTTATGCTTCCCTTTAAATATTTCTCAACAATAAAACTGGCAATCGGGGCCGCCCAGTGCGCACCTTCGCCCGAGTTTTCCACTACCACGGCAATAGCTATCCGGGGATGATCGCGCGGGGCGAAAGCAACAAATACAGAATGTGACTCGCCATGCGGATTTTGCGCCGTTCCTGTTTTACCGCACATAACAATACCCGGTATTTTCGACCTGATGGCTGTTCCCTTGTCAACTACCGCCTGCATTCCATTGATAACCGGTTGAAAATATTGCGAATCTATCCCAACATAATTTCTTAACGTATATTCTTTTTTTATGATGTTTTGTTCACCTATCGCTTTAATTAAATGCGGTTTATAATAATAGCCTTCATTGGCTATGGTGCATTCAAGGTTTGCCAGTTGCAAGGGTGTTGCCAATAGCTCCCCCTGGCCAATTGCAAGGGAGATGATGGTACTGGAGCGCCATCCGCCTTTTTTGTAAACATTATCGTAATGTAGTGGCGTGGGTATATTACCCCTGCTTTCACCCGGCATATCCAAACCAAGTTTCGACCCTAAGCCAAATTTACCAACGTTATTGCGCCAGTTTGCAAATGTAGCGTCGGTTTTCTTCGCCCCGTTCCTGTCCATGATCTTTTGGAAAACCATCGAAAAATAGCCGTTGCACGAAAGCGCAACTGCACTGCTTAAATTCACCAGGCCGTGCGCCTCACCGTTGTTGCAAGGAATTTTCCTGTTACCCGCCTTGTAATAGCCCGGGCAATAATAAGTGGTGCCCGGATCAATAATCCCCTCCTGCAAAGCAATCAGTGCACTTAATGGCTTAAAGGACGACCCCGGCGGGTATTTGGCCTGGATAGGCCTGATGAAAAACGGATCAAACGGATCTTTATAAATTCTGGCCGCATTGTTACCGCGTTCACGGCCAACCATCAGGTTAGGATCATAAGTCGGGCTGCTTACGTAGCAAAGTATTTCGCCGGTTGAAGGTTCAATGGCTACGATACTTCCCAATTTATTTTTCATCAGCTTTTCGCCCAGTTTCTGTATATCAATATCCAGTGACGAAGTTAAACGCTGACCGGCTACCGCTGCGGTATCAAACATACCGTTTGCATAGCGCCCCTTTGGTTTACCGCGCGAATCGACCATTAGGTTTTCAACACCCCGTTGCCCTCTCAAAACTGTTTCGTATGATTTTTCGACACCGGTAATCCCGATATAATCTCCGGAATGGTAGTAGCCTGCAGAACGTTTGATATCTCTGTCCTGTGCCTCGCCGATATAGCCTAAAAATTGCGCAGCAACGGAATCAGGATAAGTGCGTAAATAACGTGGGGTTGAATAAAAGCCAGGGAACTCGGATAGCCGTTCCTGCAGCGACGCAAAAGTGGCTACTGAAATTTGCTTTTCAAACGGTGATGATCGCGTTGGCGAGTATTTCATCGCTTTTTGCCATTGTTTATCAAATTCCGCCCTGTTAATCCCCAATAAATTACAAAATTCAACAGTATCAAATGGCTTAACCAACTTGGGGGTTACCATAATATCGTAAAAAGGAACATTTTGAACAAGGATTTTTCCGTTTCGGTCTAAAATCGGGCCGCGGGCCGGGTTATGGATGATCTCCCTGCGGACGTTATTACTCGCGTAAATAGCATAACGGGGATCGATAACCTGGATATAAAACAGCCTTGCTAAAAGGATGATAATAATGGTTAAAAAAATCCCGGTAATTACATACCTCCGCTCAAAAAAACTAATCATTTCCGCTCTTTCTTTCTGAAAAATATTAAACCTGTAATTAAAATCAAAAATACGGTAAATAGCGAACTGAGTAAAAAGCGGACTACAATATATGGCAATCCGGAAAAGCTGAATGATTCAAAAAGAAAAAGGAAAAAATGGTGTACCAGGGTTAACGTAATTACATAAGTAGAAAACCACCTAAGCCCCTTATTGCTGAGTGTTGGTTCCGGTTCATTGTCAAAACCATCCTTCTGAACGGTAACGCTGATAAAAAATATACGCACTAAAGCAAGTATTACACATGCTGACGCATGCAGACCCGGGGTATCATAAAAAGCATCAATGGTAAGCCCGGTAATAAACGCCAATACAAATAACAGCACATTGGGTATTTCAAACGGGAGCAACAGGATAAACAAAATATAAAGGAACGGCGTAGATAAATTATACAGGGTCATGTTCTTCAAAAGAAAAACCTGTATAAAAACTAAAACAAAAAACCTTAACAGGTTAATAAAAATGCTTTTACTCATCCTTTTTTTGCTGGGCCTCCAGGGCCTCCTGTTCTTTTGAAAACTTATTATCCACTACATTAACGTACTCCAGTTTACTAAAATCAACTGAAAGGGTTATTTCCATGTTTAATGAATACCCCCCGCCTTTTGTACGAAGGCTGCTTATTTTACCAATCGGAACGCCTTTAGGAAAAAGTGAATAACCCGATGTTACTACCCATTCTCCAACTTTGGGCCGGGCATTGTTTGATACGTCCTTGAGGATACCTTTATGCGGGTCCATATCATCACTCCACTCAACATGGCCTATTTCTTTGTTATCGGCCAGCATGGCACTAAATTGCGAATCCTTGTGCAACAACGATTGAACAAGAGAAAAATGGTCAGACACAAATACTACCTTTCCTACAATTCCTTTGTTACAGATAACCCCCATCCCCTTTGCGATGCCTTGCTTGCTGCCCTTGTTGATAGTAAGGTAATTATTGTTGTGGTTAACTGAATTATTGATCACCCTGGCTACGATGTAATCATATTGCTGTTTATAAACCGTATCGGTAACCTTATGCTTTGTAACGGTGTCAGCATAAACCGAAGACTTCAATGTGTTACGCAAATGAGCATTTTCCCGTGCAAGGCTGTCATTAACTTCTTTCAGGGAAAGATAGCCGTAAAACTCATCGGCTTTAGCATAAAGCCCCCCGGTAACTTTGTTTGCCGAGTTGATAAATTCTGCCCGCTGAAAGGAATTGTTTTTTACGTAGATGATGAGGGATGTAACCTCGAAAATGAGGAACAAAAAAAATGCGTTGTACTTACTGATAAATATCCAGAGGTTACGCATGTTTAGAGATTAGTTAATTAGAGGTTAGTTAAAAATCAAACGTATTAATTAGGGATTAGAGATTAGGTTTATTATCTGCTTGTTTTCTTAAAAAGTTGATATACCCGTCTATCATTTTCATACACTCCTCACAATCGTTTTTAAAAGAATTAAATACTTTTTCTTCGATAATCTTGTTATCCGTGGCAATACACAGATGGTCGATTGTTTCAGCGGCCGATCCGCGGGCATTTAACATGAATTTAGCTTCATCGGCATAATGAAATCTGCCATGGCCCTCTGCTATATTATTTCCCTTTGATCGCGAGGATCGGATGATTTGGTCGCCCAACCGATATTTCTCTTCCGCCGGGAAACATTTAACCAAATCAGTTATGTTATAACGTAAAATCCTCGCTTTTTTCCAAACTTCGAGATCAGTAAAAGAGTTCATTATTTATTAATATAACCTATAATCGGCTAGTTCAAAATATAAATATGCAGCCTGATCTCCGCCAAAAGACTAATCTCTAATCTCCAATTAACTAATCTCTACCCTACTGCATTAAAAATTTAAAGTTACCGATGTTTTTAAGTGCTGTTCCGGTACCACGCACTACTGCACGCAGCGGATCTTCGGCCACGTGAACCGGCAATTTTGTTTTTGCGGCTATACGTTTGTCGAGGCCGCGCAATAAAGCGCCACCGCCGGTTAAATAGATACCGGTTTGGTAAATATCCGCTGATAATTCAGGCGGTGTAATTTCAAGCGCCTTTAAAATTGCCTCTTCAATTTTCGAGATAGATTTATCCAGGCAATGTGCAATTTCAGAATAGGACAGCATGATCTGTTTCGGTACGCCTGTCATCAAGTCGCGGCCCTGCACAGCAAAGTCGGCTGGTGGATCTGCCAGTTCAGGCAAAGCCGCACCCACTTCAATTTTTACTTTTTCGGCTGTACGGTCGCCGATCATAATATTATGCTGGCGACGGATATATTGTATAATGTCTGAGTCGAAATTATCCCCTGCAACACGTATCGACTGGTCGCAAACAATACCTGAAAGGGCAATTACAGCGATCTCGGTGGTACCACCACCAATATCAATGATCATGTTACCCATAGGCTCTTCCACATCAATACCAATACCTACGGCGGCTGCCATCGGTTCGTGGATCAGGTAAACCTCTTTAGCGCCGGCTATTTCGGCAGAGTCGCGCACAGCGCGCTTTTCAACTTCGGTAATACCTGACGGGATACAGATCACCATACGTAAAGAAGGGAAAAACCATCCTTTGCCCTGGTTGATCATTTTGATCATCCCGCGGATCATATGTTCAGCAGCATTAAAGTCGGCGATCACGCCATCTTTCAGCGGGCGAACAGTACGGATATTATCGTGCGTTTTCCCTTCCATCTGCATGGCCTGCCTGCCGATAGCAATTACTTTATTGGTTGTTCTGTCGAACGCTACTATCGAAGGTTCATCAACAACAACTTTATCATTGTGTATTATGAGGGTATTTGCGGTACCTAAATCAATTGCGATTTCCTGCGTAAAAAAATTAAATAGACCCATTTGGTTTTAAAATTTATAGTAACACGAATTTCACGAATGTAAGCTAATTAAAACGAATTAAACGGCGCAAGTTCATGGTTATAACATCATATTTTCTTGCCGAACGATAAATATTCTTTTTGAAAGCCTGCTCTTTTTTAAATCCTGGTTTTATGCCTGTAAATTACTTATATTATTCGTGTTAGTGTGAATTTATTCGTGTAATTCGTGTATAATTCTATTCGTGTAATTCGTTCCTATTCGTGTTTATTCGTGTCCATCTTAGTGTTTAAAATGGCGTATCCCGGTGGTTACCATCGAGATGTTTTTTTCATTGCACATTTCAACAGAAAGTTTATCATTTATTGATCCTCCCGGTTGTAAAACAGCTGTAATGCCGGCCTCTGCCGCCAACTCAACGCAATCAGGAAAAGGAAAGAAGGCATCTGATGCCATCACCGCCCCGTTCAGGTCGAAACCAAAACTATGCGCTTTAATTACCGCTTGTTTTAATGAATCAACCCTGGATGTTTGCCCTACGCCGCTTGACATTAACTGGTTATTTTTTGCAAAAACAATGGTATTTGATTTGGTATGTTTTACCACTTTATTTGCAAAAAACAGGTCCTTCATTTCATGTTCGGTAGGTTTCCTGTTGGTTACTGCTGTCATTAGTTCCGGCCCTTCTATCGTTGCGTCCTTGTCCTGCTCAATTACACCGTTCAGCAATGTTTTAAATTGTTTGGCGGGCAACAGCACCTGCTGGCGGACCAGTATAATACGGTTCTTTTTCTCTTTTAGTATAGCCACCGCTTCATCAGTAAATGCCGGGGCTATTAAAACCTCGTAAAATATTTTACTGATCTCGGTCGCGGTTTCCGCATCGATCTCATCATTGGCAATAATTACACCGCCGAAAGCCGATACCGGGTCGCAGGCCAGGGCATCAATCCAGGCTTCTTTAATAAAATTCCTCGAAGCGATCCCGCACGCGTTGGTGTGTTTTAATATAGCGATGGTTGGCTCCGCAAACTCGTCGATCAACGCGACTGCTGCGTCAACATCTACCAGGTTATTGTAGGATAGTTCCTTACCGTGCAATTTGGTGAACATGGCATCCAGGTCGCCGTAAAAAACACCTTTCTGGTGCGGATTTTCGCCGTAGCGCAACACCTGGCTGGTTTGAATGCTTTCCTTAAATACCGGCAACTGCTCTTCCTGGTTAAAATACTGGAAGATGGCGGTATCGTAGTGCGATGAAATATTAAAAGCTTTATTGGCAAAAGCCCGGCGCTGGTCGATAGTTGTGGCGCCATGCTGTGCTTTAAGGATATTTTCCAGTTCAGAATAGTCTTGTTTTGACGCAACGATCACCACATCTTTAAAATTTTTGGCCGCCGCGCGGATCAGTGAAATGCCACCGATATCAATTTTTTCGATGATCTCGTCTTCTTCGGCATTTGATTTTACGGTTTCTTCAAAAGGATATAGATCAACAATAACCAGGTCGATCTCAGGGATTTCGTATTGTGCTAATTGCTGTTCGTCGCCTTCGAAACTTCTGCGGGCCAAAATACCGCCAAATACCTTAGGGTGCAGGGTTTTAACACGGCCACCTAGAATAGATGGGTATGAAGTAAGGTCCTCAACAGCGATCACATCGACGCCTAAATTGCGGATAAAAGTTTCGGTTCCACCAGTGGAATATATGTTAACCCCAAGGCGGTTTAACTCATGAATTATAGGCTCTAAATTATCTTTGTAATAAACTGATATTAAAGCGTTTTTTATTTGAACAGATTGGCTCATCTACAGCTGAATTTTGAGCCGCAAAGGTAAGGATTTGTGTTCAGAGATTGGAGGTTAACCGGTAGTTTTTTTTTGATGTGCGAACGATATACAAATTAGCATAATTTTTACTAACTTCGGGTATGACAACATTGATCATTAAATCAAATTCCGACAAGAAAACACTGCTATTAATGCAATTGGCAGAAGAATTGGGCTTACCGGTGAGGACTGGTGAATTTGAAGAGTTGGATGTTAATGCGATGGTTAAAGGAATCGGAAGAAAAGCAACGGATGAGGAACTATTTGATTATTTATCCAAAGACCAGAATGTTGAACCGTTAAACATTGAGGAAGCATTTTCCAAATATTCATCCAAAAAACCGTAAAGTTGATTGTTAAAATTACGCCTAAAGCATTAAGTGTAATTGATGCAATTGCCGACTTTGTGGAATCCCAAAATACCGAAGGCAGCGGGGCACGATTCGCTCTAAAATTTAAAACTTCAATTGAAAAACTTGCACGCCCCAATGTGCAATATTCATTGTGTGACCATCCAGTTTTGGCTGCCTATAAATATTCATGTAGGCACTTTAACGATTGGGTTATCGCATTCAGGATAACAGAAAATGAATTAATCGTTTATGAGATTATTCATGGTTCGTTATTATTTTGATAAAAGGGTAAAGCTTAGCGCGTTTACTTAATAATATTGGAAGGGAAAGGAAAATATTAACCTAAACTTGCGTCAAATTCAATCTTTCTTCGGCTGCACAATCACATACACATCCTCGTTGTCCTTTTTCATCAGGTATTTTTCGCGGGCAAATTTCTCCAGCTCTTTGGGGTTTGAGTCGAGTTCGTTCAAATCTCTGTATACCTTGGCGGTTTCTTTTTGGTAAAAATCCCGCTCCTGTTTCAGTTTGCTTACCTGCTGGTAATACTGGTATTGCGAGAACAGGTCGTTCTTGTCAAAAAATATCATGAATACCACAAATGCCAGGGCAACCAGGAAATATTTATTCCGAAAAAGGTTAAACAAGCGTATCATGGCAGCAAATTTAAAATATTATTTAAAACTATCTAAAAATGATGGGCTGTGCAAGCGGGGTTATTAACTTTTCCACATGGGTTAGGTTGATTAAGTTGATTGAGTGAGTAGTTGATTAAGCGAATGGTTGATTAAGTTGATCAAGTGAGTGGTTGATTAGGTTAACAACTATTGTATAAACCTAATCAACTATTCACCAATCTCTAATCACTAACCCCTACCTCCTCCTGTCACGACTCCCGCTCCGGGCGCCGCTCAGGCCGCTTGCGCCGCCCCTGTTGGCATTGCCAAAACCACGACCGCGTTTAGGGCCGCCGGAATTATGGCCGCCACCGCCTGAACCTTTTTTTGCGCCGCCGGCTGCTTTTGCAACAATGCTTTGCGGGCTCATCGGGTATGGGTGTGCTTCCTCAACAGGGATCTGCTTGCCGATCAGTTTATGGATATCCTGTAAAAATTCAATTTCTTCCTCATCACAAAACGAAAGCGCTATGCCGTTTAACCCGGCGCGGCCAGTACGGCCAATCCGGTGTACATAAGTTTCGGGGATATTTGGCAGTTCGTAGTTGATAACGTGTGTTAGCTCGTCAATATCAATACCACGGGCCGCTATATCAGTGGCAATTAAAACACGGGTGGTACGGTTCTTAAAGTTACTTAACGCCCTTTGACGTGCATTTTGCGATTTATTGCCGTGTATGGCCTCCGCAGTGATGCCAACGCGTACCAAATCTTTTACTACCTTATCGGCGCCGTGTTTGGTACGGGTAAACACCAGGGCGTTTTTAATGGCCTTATCTTTTAAAACATGAAGCAACAGGGATTTTTTATCCGATTTCTCCACATAAAACAAAGCTTGCTGTATGGTATCCGCTGTGGATGATACCGGGGTAACTTCTACCTTCTCGGGTTTGGTTAATATGGTATTGGCCAGCTGCTGGATCTCATTTGGCATAGTCGCCGAGAAAAACAGGGTTTGCCTTTTAGCAGGCACTTTGGCGATGATCTTTTTTACATCATGTACAAAGCCCATATCCAGCATCCGGTCGGCTTCATCCAGCACCAGCATCCTGATATGATCTAAATGCACAAAGCGCTGGTTCATAAGGTCCAGCAGGCGGCCTGGTGTAGCTACCAATATATCAACACCTCTTCTTAAAGCGTCAGTTTGCGGATTTTGCGAAACGCCGCCAAATATCACCATGTGTTTTAATCCGGTATGTTTACCATATGCTGCAAAGCTCTCATCAATCTGGATGGCCAGCTCACGGGTTGGGGTAAGTATAAGGGCTTTAATAGTTTTTTGTTCCTTATGCTGCAACCTGTCCTGGTATAGTAACTGCAGGATAGGAATAGCAAAGGCGGCAGTTTTGCCGGTACCTGTTTGGGCGCAGCCCAGCAGGTCGCGGTTTTGCAATATAATGGGGATAGCTTGTTCCTGTATAGGGGTTGGGGTGGTATATCCCTCTGTTTTCAGAGCACGTAAAATCGGCTCAATTAATTTTAAATCTTCGAATGACATGTAATTATTGTAAATGTTTGCTAACGCGAAGCATAAGCGGGGATCTGAAGTATTTTTCGGTGATCAACCTTAAGCGAAACGGTAATTATTGGCAAAGATACGTTTTTTATTTGGAAGCAAGTTTTTTGAGGTGAAAGGTAAAAGGGGAAAGCTGAAAGCGGGTGGGTTTAATTTGTAAATACGGTATATTTATTGGATTATGGTATGTAATAAAGTATTAAAAACTTCCCTGTTATTTGTAGCTATTTTACTTATTTGTGAAAGCTTTGTCCAAGCGCCTTCAATTATCGAAAAGGTCAGACAAGCTAATCGTATTGAAATTCATTTTCTCAGGGGCAAGCAGCCTTGTGTTTATAAAAGCAGCAAGAAAATCGATTTAACTTATCTTAAAGATTTAATTATAAAAGCCAAAAGTAAGCATGATCTACAATGTGATACAACGGGTATAATACTTTATTTTAGGAATAAAGTTGAATTGGCAAAAGTTTATTTCTCTTCAAGGGGAACCGGTAGTAAATATAAATACATAGATGCTGTGGTTTTTAACTCCAATAATAAAAATATTCTTTCACAGCTTAATTATGGAACAGGAATGCTTTTAGATGACGTATTTTATAATTTACAGAAAAGGAAATAATTTTAAAAGATTTGAGGCGGTCTCAAAAGTCTCGCCAAGTAAAAGTAACCAATTATATTTTGAACCTTTAAGTCCTTGTGACCATAGTGTACTTCCTTCGTGTGCTTAGTGGTAAAAAATAAACCAGTAGGGGCACAAAGAACTCACTAAGAACACTATGGCCAAAACTTATTTCGTTTGCTTTTCAGTTCATCGACTTTTGATACAGCCTCAAATCTAATTCTCGCCTGGAGAATCAGTCTTTAATTCTTCCTCTTCCGGCTTCTTCTTAAACCAGGCATGCAACAGAATCATAAAGGTACCCGCCATGATCGACATATCTGCCACATTAAAAACGCCTGTTTCAAATATGCCAAAATCGATGTGCATAAAATCGGTAACGGAGCCGTGCACGACACGGTCGTAAATATTACCGATACCGCCGCCAACAATAAAGATGATACCAACCAGGGTTAACCGGTTCAAATCGGCTTTGGCGAAGATATAATAGAGGCCGAACAACACAGCCAATAATGGCAATACATTGAGTAATATGGTTTTCATAGGACCGGAAAGCGAATCGCCCAGGCTTAAAAACGCCCCGGTATTTTCTGCCCTTCTGATCCTGATATGCTGGTGCAGGTAGGTATACTCGCTGTATTCATCCAGATTATGCCGAATAAAGCTTTTTGACAGCTGATCGCAGCCGATGTTTAAAGCGAGAACGAGGAGTATAAGTAAAGTTCGTATTAATCTGGATGATTTCATTTTCTGTCTGAACCAGGATTTCACCGATTATTTAGATTTAAAGGATGCAAATATAGAGCACAGATTTTACTGATTTTTTTAATTTCCCCGATTTTTAAAAAAAAGCAAGAAGCCGACCTTATAGCCGGCTTCCATTAATTCGTGAAATTCGATTTAATTCGTGAATATTCGTGCTTAAATCAATTCGTGCAATAAATTATTAGCGATTCTTAAAGTATTTAAAGTTTTTGCCGATAAACTTCGCGCTGTCGCCCAATTCTTCTTCTATACGCAATAACTGGTTGTATTTCGCGATCCTGTCAGACCGTGAAGCTGAACCTGTTTTTATCTGGCCGCAATTTAAGGCAACCGCTAAATCAGCAATGGTTGAATCTTCTGTCTCGCCTGAACGGTGGCTCATTACCGAAGTGTAGCCATTGGTTTGCGCCAAACTAACCGCGTTAATGGTTTCGGTTAAGGTACCTATCTGGTTTACTTTTACAAGGATTGAGTTCGCTGTGTCTTCATCGATACCTCTTTGTAAACGTTTTACATTAGTAACAAACAAATCATCACCAACTAACTGAACTTTGCTGCCAATTTTGTCTGTCAATAATTTCCAGCCTTCCCAGTCATCTTCTGCCATACCATCTTCGATTGAAATAACCGGATACTTTGCAGCCAATTGAGCCAGGTAATCAGCTTGTTCAGCGCTGGTGCGGATAGCACCCTTTTCGCCTTCAAACTTGGTATAATCGTATTTTCCGTTTACGTAAAATTCAGATGCTGCGCAATCAAATGCCAGGCAAACATCCACACCTGGTTTGTAACCTGCTTTTTCAATCGCTTTTAAAATGGTTTCAACACCATCTTCTGTGCTGTCAAAAGTTGGCGCAAAACCACCTTCATCACCCACTGCAGTTGAAAGGCCCCTGTCATGCAGGATCTTTTTCAGGTTATGGAATACTTCAGTTCCCCAACGCAACGCTTCTGAAAAAGAAGGCGCGCCAACAGGCATGATCATAAATTCCTGGAACGCGATAGGCGCATCAGAGTGTGAACCACCATTAACGATATTCATCATCGGGATGGGTAAAGTATTTGCATTAACACCGCCGACATAACGGTATAAAGGCTGGCGACTTTCCTGGGCGGCAGCTTTAGCAACCGCTAAAGAAACGCCTAAAATAGCATTAGCACCTAATTTCCCTTTGTTTTCGGTACCATCAAGCTCGATCATCAGTTCATCGATAGCGTTTTGTTCAAACACATCAAGGCCCTGTAATTCTTTGGCAATTATATCATTAACGTTAGCAACGGCTTTAAGTACGCCCTTGCCCATATATTTGGTTTTATCATTGTCACGAAGCTCCACAGCCTCGTGTACTCCGGTTGAAGCACCAGAAGGAACAGCAGCGCGGCCAAGTGCGCCATTTTCGGTTAAAACATCTACTTCAATAGTAGGGTTGCCGCGCGAATCAAGGATCTGGCGGGCATGTACGTCAATAATTAAGCTCATTGGGATTGGTATTTGTCAATTTAAATATCCTTAGTGTAATTAGTACACTATATCATATAGCTTTCAAATATACAACTTCCGCTAAATATGTGTAAAGATTTCACAGATTGTTTTGCGATTTCACGGATTATTAACATTAAATTAACCTGATACATTCAAATTTCAGCGGGATTACATATCCCAAAGCCTAAAATTAAACCGATCTAAAATAAATCCGAAACGGCGAAGCCTTCTTGAACACCATTAAAAATAAACATCTATTAAAAATCGACATTCCGAAATCCGCTTATTCCCATTTAAAGGTCTTCACCGCAACAGCGTAAACAATGATAAACCAGATCCCGATGATCAATAGGTCGTGCGTTACATCTCCAAGACCTGCGCCTTCAAAAGCCACATCTCGCATCGCTTTATTCAAATAGGTTAAGGGCAAAATATTGCTCAGCCATTGCAGCCAGTTTGGAAAAGCTGTAGTGGCAAAAAAGGTACCTGACAGTAAGAACTGGGGCATCGTAATAATATTGGAGAGCGGCGGAACGGCGCTTTCATTTTTGGCAATGCCGGAAATAATAAACCCGAAGCCCATAAAAACGATCAGGCCTAAAGCTGACAGGATCAGCATGTTGATTACCGTGGTGACGCCATGTATCAGCGTAAAACCGAAAAAGTAGTGCCCTACCAGGATGATAAACAGTGCCCCGATCCACGAAAAAACCAAACGGGCCAATGCTTCACCTAAAACAATACTGTATTTTTTTACCGGCGTAGCAAAAAAACGTTTGATCACCAGGGTTAAACGCAGGCTAAGGAACACAAAAGCTGTCCCGAACACGCCGCTGCTTAATAACGAGAAACCGAGCATGCCCGGCAATAAGAAATCGATGTATTTATATTCACGGCCATGAATGGTTGCTTCCTTTATTTCGGCTACCGGCTGCGGCGTTTTACCACCCTCGCTATTAATTTCGTAAAACACACTATTGAGCAGTGATTTAAATATCGCATCTTTTTGCTGGGAAGCACTGGTATATTGGACATTCAACGTATACGCCGGCTGGCGGTTATTCTTTTGAATATTAATCACCGCATCCATATCCCTTCCTTTAGAAAGGTTGGAAGCCATATCCTTTTCAGACTGGTTGGTAATTAAGTTGACCACTTTGGCATTTTTCAATACCTGGTAAACCGGGTTGAGCGTATCACAGCTTTTGGACACGCCAACATCTACCTTCACGGCGCTGCCGCCAATATTGGCAAAAACAACTATAAATATTAAAGGGAAAGCCAAACTAAAAACCACCGCCGAGGGGCTGCGGATAATGGAACGGAAACTGGCTTTGGCGATTGCAAGTGTAGCTTTTGTATTGTTATATTTTGTCATTGGTCAATTGTCATTAGTCATTGGTCATTGGTCATTAGTTAAGTGCGGCTAACTGCTACTGCAAACTGCCCACTGCAAACTCCCCCCTATCCCTCTCTCCACTCCTTACCGGTAAGGTCAATAAACACATCCTCTAAATTGGCCAGTTTTACTTGTTTTTTACGCTCGAAACCGGATGCTACCAATTTGTCGATAAAATGATTGGGAGTATCGATGCCCACTATGCGTCCACCATCAACAAAGGCTACACGGTCGCAAAGTTCTTCTGCTTCGTCCATGTAATGGGTAGTGATCACAACTGTTGTTCCGCTGTCGCGGATCTCGCGGATCAGATCCCAAAGGTTACGGCGTGCCTGCGGGTCGAGGCCGGTAGTAGGCTCGTCCAGGAAAATAATTTTAGGATTATTGATGAGTGTAGTCGCAATGGAAAAGCGTTGCTTTTGGCCGCCGGACAGTTCTTTATATTTTGATTTTGCTTTATCAACCAGCGCTACTTTTTCAAGCATCTCGTTGGCAGTTTTATCAATACCATATAAACCGCAGAAAAGCGCGATCAGTTCAGATAGATTTAAATTGGGATAATAGCCAGCGGATTGTAACTGAACGCCGATGCGTTGTTTGATCTTATCAGCATCATGATCTATAGAAAGTCCGTCAACCGTCACATCGCCTGAAGTTTTGTCACGCAGGGTTTCAATGATCTCGAGCGTGGTGGTCTTGCCTGCACCATTGGGGCCTAGCAGGCCAAAGATCTCGCCGTCATACACTTCAAAACTAATTCCTTTTACGGCTTCAAAATCGCCGTAATTTTTCACCAGGTTTTTTACCGTAATAATGGGTTGTTTTGCCATGCTGCAAAAATCGTTTTCTAATTTGGAATTTCTGTTATCTTTTTGTCGAAAGATATAAAAATTTAGGTCGAGGTTAACCCATCCGGCTTCAACCGGATGGGTTGGGTGCGTTTTATTTTATCAAATGCCCCAGGGTATGTATCAGCGCCTGTGCCTGAGCGGCCAGATGAATGGCATAGTGAATAATTTGAACAGCGAGTAAAGTTTTCATGATAACAAGTGATTTATAGCTCAAAGTTGCTATCAGCGCAGAAATTCGGTTAGTTAATTTAGGCGAAGGAAGCCAAATATCCGGTAAACAGGGTAAAAATGCCGATGAAATATTCTGCCGGAATCGGTGAAAATAATTTAATGTTTATATTTATCATGTTTATATTTCAGGAACTGCTATCTTAAATCAAACGCAATGATGAAAACGTTATTTACCTGCCTGTTGCTTGCTATCATCTTCTCTTCTTGTCAAACAAAAGTTAAGATAAACGCACCGGAGCCCTATCAGGTGCCCGAAGACAGCGCCATTACCAAAGCCGTATATGATGCTTATGCGGCGATAAGTTTTAAAAAGGGCGAAAGCCCCCGGTTCGGCGAAATTAAAAACTACTTTATCCCGCAGGCGCAACTAATTAATTTCAGGGGCGATACCGCGCAAATAACCGGCATTGATCGATTTACTGACCTTTACAAACAGTTTATTACGGGCAACCACATTAGTTTATTTTACGAAGAGGAGCTTTTTGGCCGTACCGAACAATTTGGCCGCATAGCCCAGCGTATCAGTACTTATAAAACTTATTTAAACCGGATGGACACCGTTGAGGAACGAGGCGTGAACAGTTTCCAGCTGATAAAAACAAAAACCGGGTGGAAAGTATCGAGTATTATATGGGATGTAGAAAAACCGTCTTTGAAGGTGCCGGGGTATTATTTGAAAAAGTAGTTTAAACTTACGAAGTTTTATCTTTCCTATAATGTTTAGTACCCCACCCGATACCAGTTATCCGCAAATTTTTTTATCGTACGGTCATTATCTTTAGCAATTCATTTGTCTAAGTTTTTTATTTCTTGTATATCATTGGTATACAAAAAAGAAGAATAATGATCAAGAAATCCTCTATCAATATAAAACTCAACATCAACAGCCCCGTTTGGACTTTTGGTGTAAGAAACTTCACCACCATCGGAAAGCCGAAAAAAATTTTGGTCAATAATGTTACCGGCCTTTACCGGCCCACCTTTTACCTGCTCAACTATTTTTTCTCTCTCTCCGAGTCTGAAATAAAAGTCTATAAGCTCCATCCCACTACCTACACTTGTATAAAATCCAACGATAACAGCAATTATCAGGCCCGTGATGTGATAGCCGCTATTGGTGGATCGGTGTTTAATTAAATTGAAAAATAAAATTATTGATAGCACCAAACCAGTTACCGCAAACGGCAGCAAAAAAACAAGTTTGACGAAACCACTGGAAAAATAATAAAAATAAGGGCCTTGGAACAAAACCATGGCCAGCAATATAGTAGTGATTATTGTTTTAGTCTTTCTACTCAATGTCGTTTGATATTTACACTCGAAACTGTTTCATTATCCCAACAAAATCATCAAACAAATACCTGCTACTTTAAATTAGCTATCAGCCTCTTTAATTCTTTGTCCATAACTATTTCAGTTTCTGATTTATCATAAATTGAAATTAAATTTACGGTGGTGACCGAACCATCGGTTTCTAAATTAGCGATTAGCTCAGTTTCGAGATACGATATAACCCTGGCCCCGCCACTTTTTCCCTTACTTTTGCTGGTTATTTTCAGACGGATTTTGTAAGTGTTGTTACCAAGTGAGGTTCCAAGCGTCGGGTTTAAGTGTAATTCCTTTTCAAGATTGGCTAAATCCGTTTTCAGAGAAACATATCTCTTGAATAACGGTTTTGCCTCTTTTTTGAAATTTGAGGTAATGTTAACTATTATCTTCACTCAAAAAGGACGATAAAGTTTGCAGGCTTTTACCATTTGTACGGCTTTCTTTTACTTCCAAAAGCCCTTGTTGGATACCGGTTAAAATAGCCAGTTTTTTATTTAATTTCTTATATTTCTCGTTTAGATTTTCCCATGTTTTAACAGGCACTAAAACACCTGTTTTACGCCCGTTATCATCAATTATATATTTTAATGCAGATGACATCTTTTTTATTTAATCAAATATACAAGAATGCTGCGTTATTTTTTACTTCATCAACTCAATAAAATCATCAAACAAATACCTGCTATCATGCGGGCCGGGAGATGATTCAGGGTGATATTGTACCGAAAATGCTTTTTTTCCTTTTACCCTGATGCCTTCTATCGACTGGTCGTTGAGGTTAACGTGGGTGATCTCTACCTTGTCAGACACCCTTACCGCCTCCGGCACTACACCAAAACCATGGTTTTGCGAAGTTACTTCGCAATGGTTGATGATGACATTTTTTACCGGGTGGTTTAAACCGCGGTGCCCGTTAAACATCTTTTTGGTGGGGATATCATTCGCCAAAGCCAGCAACTGGTGGCCAAGGCAAATGCCGAACATTGGTTTTTCAGCTTTCAAAATGGCTTTCACTGTTTCAACTGCATATGGCATAGCAGATGGATCGCCGGGGCCGTTGGATATAAAATACCCGTTTGGTGCAAAATCCTTTTCCATGTCTTCGAAAGAGGTTTTTGCCGGGAATACTTTCGCATAAATATCCCTGTCGTCAAAATTACGCAGGATGTTTTTCTTAACGCCAAGGTCGAGTACCGCAACACGGTAGGTAGCGCTTTGATCCCCGAAGGTATAAGTTTCGGTTGTTGAAACCTTTGATGAAAGCTCAAGGCCGTCCATGGAAGGCACTTCGGCAAGCTTGCTTTTTAATTCTTCAATATCCAATATCTCTGAAGAGATAATGGCGTTCATCGCTCCTTTATCACGGATATGGCGCACCAGCTGCCTGGTGTCGATATCCGAAATACCAACAATATTTTCTTCCTGGAAATAGTCCTGGATCGATTCATCGGCCTGTTTACGGCTGTAGGCGATGTTATAATTTTTACAAACCAAGCCCGCGATTTGGATCCTTCCGGATTCAACTTCAGCATTAGCGATGCCGTAATTTCCGATATGGGCGTTGGTGGTAACCATGATCTGACCGAAATACGAAGGATCGGTAAAAATTTCCTGGTAGCCTGTCATGCCTGTATTAAAACAGATCTCGCCGGTGGTAGTGCCCATCTTGCCGGCTGATTTTCCATAAAATACAGTTCCGTCAGCCAGTAATAATACTGCCGGTAATTTGGTTAAATATGTCATTGATAAAATAAAATGAATGGTAAAAATGCCGGTTTGCCTGGTGCGGCGCCCCATAAAAACAGGCTGAAAATTTGAAGTGAGAATCTCCCATGTTCAAGGGGCAAAGCTAATGATTTGACACGAATTACACGAATAAAAATCAAATTTTCATAAATCTTGTCGCACCATCGCTACTCATTGGTTAAATACGCCTGATTCGAAACAATTCGTGTAATTCGAATAAATTAGTGAAATTCGTGCCATTAAATTATTATCCCATGTCGGTAAATAAAGAGGTTAAAAGAATTACCACCCACATTTTACAGGAAATGAAGGCCCGCGGCGAAAAGATCAGCATGCTTACCGCCTATGATTATTCTATGGCAGCTATCGTTGACGAAGCCGGAACGGACATTATCCTGGTAGGCGATTCCGCCTCAAATGTAATGGCCGGGCATGAAACCACCTTGCCCATAACGCTCGACCAGATGATCTACCATGCTTCATCGGTCGTTCGCGCTGCAAAACGGGCGTTGGTAACGGTGGATCTGCCTTTTGGTTCGTACCAGGGAAATTCCAAAGAGGCGTTAAATTCTGCCATCCGCATCATGAAGGAAGCCGGCGCGCATAGTGTTAAAATTGAGGGCGGGGTTGAAATTGGCGAATCCGTTAGCCGGATACTTACGGCAGGTATACCCGTTATGGGCCATTTGGGGCTTACCCCCCAGTCTATTTATAAATTCGGCACGTATACCGTGCGGGCAAAACAGGAGTCGGAAGCGCAAAAATTAAGAGAAGATGCTTTAAAACTACAGGAACTGGGTTGCTTTGCCATCGTACTTGAAAAAATACCGGCAGCTTTGGCCAAACAGGTGAGTGAAAGTTTAAGCATCCCCACAATAGGAATAGGCGCCGGACGTTATTGCGACGGACAAGTTTTGGTGATCCACGACATGCTGGGCATTAATAAAGAGTTTAAACCAAGGTTTTTACGCCAGTATGCCGACCTATATGATATAATGAACGGCGCAATTAAGAATTATATCGGCGATGTGAAATCGAAGAGTTTTCCTAACGAGAAGGAGCAATACTAATAGTTCGTGGTTCATAGTTAATGGTTCATAGCCATTAATTCTATGGACTATGAACCAACATGTATGAACTAAAAATGGCGCGACCTGAATT
>NZ_CAIWNH010000419.1 GCF_903913935.1 uncultured Mucilaginibacter sp. | reverse complement strand
CTGGTTATTTCAATTGCCGGCCTGGTATTAGGGCCAAAAGCCGCTGAAAATAAACTATACCCCGAAATTGCACATTATGTGGGCGCCCAGGCAGCAGCGCAGATACAGGAAGTTTTAAAGAACCTGCAGCTTTCGGGTAAATCAGGCACCGCCGTTGTTATCGGCACCATAACGCTGTTAATTGGCGCCAGCAGCACCTTTATTGAGATGCAGGATTCATTGAACATGATATGGCGGGTAAAAGCCAAACCCAAAAAGGGTTGGGTTAAATTGATAGAAAACCGTTTTCTTTCATTTTCGCTGATCATCGGCCTGGGCTTCCTGTTGCTGGCATCGCTTATTGTAAGCGTGGTGATGAATGCAATAACCCGCGACATTGGCCAGTTTTTGCATGCCATAACGGCGCCGCTGGTAAAGGGCGTCAACCTCGGGATCACGCTGGCGGTTACCTCACTATTATTTGCCATTATATTTAAAGTTTTGCCCGATGTAAAGATCAGGTGGAAGGATGTGCTGTGGGGCGCCGTTTTTACTTCGGTGCTTTTTATGCTCGGGCAGTATTTAATTAATTTGTATATCCAGTACGCCGCCAAAACCTCCGCCTATGGAGCAGCGGGCTCCATATTGGTGATATTGATCTGGATCTATTACACTGCCGCCATTGTTTACATCGGCGCCGAATTTACCCAGGTTTACGCCGAAGCTATTGGCTGTAAAATCGAACCGGCTGATTATGCCGTAAGCGTTCAACAAACCGAAATTATCAGGGAAGTGAAGATATTACCGCGGCAAAACCCCGAATTGGATGAAGAGATAAAGAAAGGATAAACACTAATTTTCGCAAATAAAAACGAATTACATGAATTGAAAGCGGATTTATTTGCTTCCTGAGATTTGTGACAATTCGAACTCATTCGTGTAATTCGTGTCAATCAACTCAATATTCATCATGTATCCACGTAATAATCCTCGCCATCTCGGCGCGGACTTCAGAAACAGGGCGGGTAAAGTTGTTGTTCATGAAAGAAAAGGCCAGGCGCTTTCCCTTGCGGGTAACAAAGTAGCCACCCTGGTTATACACGTTATTTAACGACCCGGTTTTTGCCCAGATAAATGGTTGCCCGTTATCCGTTTTATAGGCGTGCCTGATCGTTCCTACCACACCGCCTTCGGGTAACAGGCTATGCAACAGGCTGTCATTTTTCACTTCCTTATCTATTTTTTCAAGGAGAGCAACGATGCTACGGGGGGTAAACAAATTTTGCCGCGAAAGTCCTGAACCATCTGCCCATTGGGGCACGTCGGGCAGGTCGTTCAAAAAATGCGTTTTCGCATAGCTGATCACTGAATCTGAACTTAGGATTTTAAATTTTGCCGACGAACAAACCAGCAATAACTGTTCAGCTATAAAATTGTCGCTGGGTTGCAGCATGTGCCGGTAAACAGTATCTGCATTGGCGTCGTAAATAGTTTTTGCGCTATCAGGCATAGATAAATGGATTTCCAAAACGGGCAGCTTCAGGGTGTCCTGCAGCAAAGCCAGCGTTAATGCAGTACTTGTTTTCCATGGTACATCCTGTACGAAGCCCTTAGGTGATTTTACGGCGGGGTAAACAAATTTATTGCTGATAAAATCGCGCCTAACGCTGAAGTTTGAGGGGCGGTAATTACTGTCGCACTTTACATATCTTTTTAAATAGGAGGGCTTCACCTTGATGGAATCATTTTTATCAGCATAAAATTCCGCGACATTATTTTCAAGTGGCAGTTCGGTAATTTCCGGTTGGTAGTAATCATTATAATCATTCCAGGCCCAGCCATCCCCATAAAAATCACCATTATAATTGCCTGTTGCAAAAAACAGCTTTTTATTGGCGGCTTTCAAAAAATTAAAAGCTTTGGTAGCTTTAAGGTCGCTGTGCAAAAAAGAAGGGTCGCCGGTGCCCCAAAAGATCAATGAATCATGGCGGATAACATATTTTAGTGCAGGGATGCTGTCGCCCAGCATTTTAAGGCAGGTATAAAAAGTAAATAGTTTTGTGTTGGATGCAGGGGTGAAATATTTATCAGCGTTTTGCTGCCAAATCATTTTTTTATCATCAGGTCGTACAGCGCGAAGCCGGTAAAATGATCGTTAAGGATGGCGGAATGTTTGAATTGTTTTTTTATTTTTCGTTTGCGGATATGGCCTGCAGCGGCATCATTGGTTTGTAACAACAGCGCACCGAGCGCCGTCAAAATGATAAATACTTTTTGTCGCATCAGGGTTTTATATGATTAAATTGTATATTTAATATCCAAATATAAACTTTAGTTGACGCGTCTCTCCCATACTATAAAAATGTTACGAGTAACAGCAATGCTGGCCGTTTTATGGTGCTGCAGCATGCCTGCCCGTGCGCAATATTTCGACCTGGAGGGCGGCCGGAAACATGTTACTGTCCCTTTTCGTCTCATCAGGGACCTGGTAGTTGTCCGCTTAAACATAAACGACAAGGGCCCTTTTAACTTTGTACTTGACACCGGTGTCGGCCTGATGCTGATCACCGACCCAAAGTTAGTGGATTCCATCAACCTTATTAATAAACGTACCATTCAAATAGAAGGCCTGGGCGAAGGCGATGACCTGGAAGCATATATTACCCCTGCCTTAGACGTGCAGATTCCTGGCCTGAAGAGCTATGATGTAGGCGCTGCGATATTAAAAACAGACCATTTTGGCCTTTCCAATTATGCCGGTATCCCCATTCATGGCCTGCTGGGCTATGAGTTTTTTAATAATCTGGCTGTTAAAATTAATTTTGCCGACAGCTCTTTAACGGTTACAAAGCCCAAAGACATGCGTCTTTTTAACAAAGGCAATAAGGTCCCGCTAAAAATTGAGAACCGTAAACCTTACTTGCAGGCGAAGGTTACATTTACCAACGGCACCAAATCAATAGACAAACTCATCTTCGACCTTGGTGCCGGACACCCGCTGTCGCTTGAAAATATTATTGAAAAGCATGGCCTGCCTGATAAATTTATCGCTGCTAACCTGGGCGTAGGCCTTACCGGGCCTATTAATGGTTTTGTAAGCAGGGTAAAAGAAGTGGATATCGGTAAATATAAAATTAAAAACGTGATCACCTCGTTCCCTGTATCAAACGCCGCCGAAAAATCTGTTGAACAACGGGATGGAAACCTGGGGATGGGTATTTTGAAACGTTTTACATTGATAGTAGATTATCCTGACAGTGTGCTGTACTTAAAGCCGGGGCCAACTATTGATGAACCCTATGAGCATGATATGAGTGGCCTTGAATATTACAGTACCGGCAAGGATTTAGATCACGTGGTTGTCAGCCGGGTTGAGCCCGGTTCTCCGGGTGATGAGGTAGGGTTGGAGCCCGGGGATGAGATCATGGCCATCAACTTTAAATCAGTTACTAAAATGACGCTCGAGGAAATTGATGGCATTTTCAAATCGAGGCCCGACCGCGCCCTGTTGCTGGAAGTGTATCATGATAAAAAATTTGATAACGTGATCATTACTTTAAAACGGCGCATTTGATTTGTAGATAAACTACAAAGTAAGCGCGATTACGGGGGGGGCGCCCTGCTATAAATCACGGATGCCTCTTCTTGAAAAATCGTTACAATTCCGCTAATCTTTCTCCGTATTTTCGTTCATGGCCTTCTTCGCTGCCAGCAGTGCCAAAAACGTAATTGCTGCAGCTGTGCACAAATAGTAACCAACGTAAGGTAAACCGAATTTTGTTGCCAGTGTAGTTGCAACCATCGGCGTTAAGGATGCCCCTATGATGCCAGCTAGTGTAAAAGAAACCGACGCTCCGGTATACCGCACGGATGCCGGAAAGATTTCGGCCAGCGCTGTTCCAAGTGGGCCATAGGTCATCCCCATTAAAAACATCCCAATTACCAGGAAGATAACGGTTAGCCCCCAATTACCGGAAATAAATAATGGAGAAAAGAACAGCCCGAATATAAAAATGCCGGCTGTAGCCAAAGTGAGGACTTTGTTGCGGCCATACTTGTCTGCCAACACAGCTGACAACGGTATAGCCAGCGCGAAAAACACATAAGCGATCATCTGGCCGATAAGAAAGCTGGTTCGCGTATAATGTAATGTTTTGGTTCCCCAATCAAGTGTAAACACCGTGATCAGGTAAAACAGCAGGAAGGTAGTAATGGTAATAAAAGTGCCAAGGATAAGCACTTTGGTGTGATTAACGAATACGTTTATTATAGGAACTTTAACCCGCTCATTTTTTTCAATCACCTTTAAAAAATCGGGTGTTTCGGTTATTTTTAACCGGACATAAAGTCCAACAAAAACCAAAATAGCGCTGGCAATAAATGGGATGCGCCATCCATAACTAAAAAACTGCTGATCGGTAAGGGTTTTGCTTAGGATAAGAAAAGTTGCTGTGGAGATCAACAGCCCGATGGGCGCACCTAATTGCGGGAACATGCCATACCAAGCTTTTTTTCCTTCGGGGGCATTTTCAGTTGCCAGCAATACCGCACCGCCCCATTCGCCGCCCAGGCCCAGGCCCTGCCCGAAACGGAATAAGGCCAGCAGTAAAGGCGCAATAATGCCTATCGATTGGTAGGTGGGCAGCAAGCCAATGGCGACGGTTGAGGGCCCCATAGTCATTAATGCAGCAACCAGGGTGGCCTTACGGCCCTTGCGGTCCCCGAAATGCCCGAATAGGGCGGCACCCAATGGCCTTGCAAAAAAGGCGAGAGCAAAAGTTGCCAAAGAAGCAAGGGTAGCAGAAGCCGGGTCGCCGGCAGGAAAAAATAGTTTCGGGAAAACAAGCACGGCCGCGGTGGCATAGATGTAAAAATCAAAAAATTCAATGGTGGTGCCTATTAAACTGGCCACCAGTACGCGCGTGGCCGAATTTCCGGTACTATTTTGCTGACTCATTAAACCGCTCTTTTAATTGTGATAAAAACAAACCCAAACATATCACATTCCCTGCAATAATACGTCAATAAAATAGACGGGATTGAAAACCCTGCATTCCAGGGAAAGGCTTACTCATCACTTCGGACCAAGACTTTTGACTTATTCTAAATACTCCCAGGCGCTTTGGTATCCTCCAATGCTTTCGGCATAACTGATCAGGTTTGCATAAAAAGGCAGGCGGCTAAGTGTGGAACTGTCGCCGATGATCACCAGTTTTTTGCGGGCGCGGGTCATAGCCACATTCATCCGGCGAACGTCAGCAAGGAAGCCGATAATGCCTTCGGAATTGCTGCGGGTTAAACTGATGAGCACCACATCGCGTTCCTGTCCCTGGAAACTATCGATGGTATTTACCGAAACCTTGTCGCCATAAAGATGCAGCGCTGGGGTATTTGCTAATTGCTCTTTTAATAGCCGCACTTGCTCACTGTACGGCGAAATGACCGCTATGGATGGGGAATCCTGTAAAGGATTGTGTTTGTGGATGGCATCTGCGAGGTTTTCAAGATACCTGAAAAGAAAAGCTGCTTCTTCAGGATTGGATACGCTGGTGCCGGAGGGCTTTTCGTCAAACCCGCAGCCAGCGGTATCAATAAATACCATGGGCAGGTCGCCTGTAAAAAGCACCTGGTCGGCAACCGAATGATGTGCTTTCAATGCATCGTGATAAAACACCCCGGAAGAGTAGCCCATGATGGCCTTGTTCATGCGGTATTGTTCTTCCAGCAGGGTAACCGCTTCTGGATGCAGGGAGATGCATTTTTCGATCAGGGTGGTGCTTAAGCCATTGCGCGCCGCTTCGTTTGATTTAATGGTAGGCGATAGCTGGCAATGATCTCCGGCAAGGATCACCTTCTGCGCCTTCAGAATAGGAATCCAGCAGGCAGGTTCCAGCGCCTGTCCGGCCTCATCAATAAAAACTGTATTGAACTTAAGGTTTCGGATCGTCCAATGATTGGCCCCGGCCAGTGTGGCAGTAACAACCTGCGCTTTGGTCACCAGGTCGTTGATAATAAACTCCTCCGTTTTGGCCACTTCCTTCATGATCTTATGTGCCTCATCAAACAGGGCCTTGCGCTGGTTGCGTTCGGCTTTTCCAAAACTGCGCTTGTACTTATGGCCCATGTTTTTGAACTCGGCAGCCTGTTTTTTAAGGCGTTTGCTTTCCTTCGTATAAGGGTGAAGCACCATCTGGCTGTCAAGGGTAAGGTCCATCAGCCGGTCCGAAACCCTTGCCGGATTACCTATCCGGATGACGTTTAATCCTTGTTGGGATAGTTTTTCGCTTAGCAGGTCGACGGCCGTATTGCTCGGCGCCACTACCAAAACCTGTTGCTTTTGCAACTTCACGATGTGGCTGATGGCTTGTACCAACGTTGTGGTTTTACCTGTACCGGGCGGCCCGTGAACGATGGCCAGTTCCTGTGCCGAAATAATTTTTTCTACTGCCGCCTCCTGTGATTTATTTAAACCTGGTGCAGTTAATACCTTGTCTCCTGTAACAAACAGCGGACTTTTTTTTCCGGTAAGGATTTGTGCCAGGCGGCCCTCAACGGGATTTTCACAAAGTTTGGCTGCTAGTTTTAGCGCACCAAACATTTCATCGTAGTTATTAGTGTCGAACAACAGCTCAATGCCCAATTTTCCGTCGCGGCACCAATCGGGCAGTTCTTCGGTAAATATATTGAGCTTGATGCGGTCGCCGCCAATGTACGAAATGACGCCCTCCACGCGGTTATGTTTCGGGTCGTGATTAGAGAACAACACTGCCGGGCTGCCAAAGCGCAATTGGTGAATCACATCCAGGTGTGTTTTTCTTTCAGCTTCAACGTTCAGGTAATCGCCCCGGCTCGGTTCGGTGCCGGTGATGGCGATGGGGTACCATGATAGCCCCGCAGCCCTCCTGTCAGTAACCGAAGTTGACGAAACCTGTTTTAAATAAGCCTCGCGGTCTTCCGTTTGTTCAATTTTCAGCAGGCCGGCAAGGTTTTTGAAGTAGTCCATTTGCGCAAAGGTAAGCAATACGGTGATTGAAAGAATGGCCGAATAGTACAGCGTATACATTTTACTAACCGTGTAAGGGGCTGCAAACCTGTGAAAAAAGGCCGGTTTTAAGCTTATTTAAGCCAATTTAATTTTTTTTAAAATTTATTGCGAAATTAAGCCGGAAATCATACTTTTGCACACTCCAAACCGGAAAATACTCCTGAGTAGCTCAGCCGGTTAGAGCATCTGACTGTTAATCAGAGGGTCGCTGGTTCGAGCCCAGCCTCAGGAGCCTGAAAATCAATGATTTAACCCAACTCTGGCGAGTTGGGTTTTTTGTTTGCATACAATTTGCATACAAAGGGGGTTCATAAGGTTTTTTAACCAATATGGTTTTTTAGTTGAAAAGACTTGATTTGAATAGGTAATCAGCCGCGACCAACATTCTTAATGGCGCGACAACCGTTGGTTGCCTCTCTGTTATTCACCCAACAAATTTATGATCACTCATTATGTTTTACTTAATACCATCCCTTTACCGGCTACCAGCAGTTCCTGAGTAATTGTCCTGGTATAAGTTTTAATCTCTTGCTGAAAGACATCAACAGACGCACCTGAACGGATTTCTTCCAGCCTTTTTTCCCAGCTTCCGGTAAGTTCAGCCTGAGAAATTCTATAATCTTTAACCACATCATACACAGAAAGCCCTGTTGCGGTTGGTAATAGATTCTTTTTTTCGCGAAGAATATAATTTCTTTTAATGAGTGTTTCAATGATTGCTGCGCGGGTTGCTGGTGTACCCAGTCCACTATCTTTCATAGCATCGCGTAATTCCTCATCATCAATTTCTTTACCGGCTGTTTCCGTGCTTTTAACAGCGAGGCTTCATTGAATAAAGGCTTAGGCTTTGTTTGTTTTTCTAACAGTATCTTATCCAAAATTGGTAAATCCTCTCCCTGCGTTACCTTTGGCAGCGAAGTGTTTTCCCCATCTTTTTTTTCTTCGTCAGGCTCATTAAATACTGATCGCCATCCTGGATTGCTTATTACTGTCCCACTTGCAATAAATATACTGCCAGACCGTACCGTGATTTTAGTGATCTCTTTTATGCAATCCTGATGGAATGCTTCAAGCATCCGGCCGGCAACCAGGTCATAAATAGCTTGTTTATCGGCGGATAACTGGTGGGGCGTTTCCCCGGTTGGCAGAATTGCATGGTGGTCCGTTACTTTCTTGCCGTTTACACTACGCTTGCTGAGCTTGGCTGTTGCCAATACATTGGCCCGCTTGTTAAACTCGGGGTGATCTTTCAATTTTTCAATTAGATCCGGTATACCGGCAAAAACATCATCGCCAATATAGCGGCTCCCGGTACGCGGGTAGGTAACCAATTTACTTTCATAAAGACTTTGTAAAAGGGTAAGCGTTTGATCCGCTGTAAAGCCTTTGCGTTTATTGGCCTCTTGTTGCAGGCTGCTTAGGTCATGTAATAACGGAGGTGGTTCCTTTCTTGGCTTAGCTTCTACACTCAAAATATTTCCGGTATCAAGCACCTTGTCGATAATTGCCTGGGCTTCTTCCCTGGTTTTAAATTTTTGCTCGTTAATCGCGCGAAAAACCTGCCCATCCTTATCAACATTAATAGCTACCTGGTAAAACGGCTCGGGTATAAAGTCCTTATTTTCCAGGTATCGTGAACAGATCATAGCCAGCGTGGGCGTTTGAACCCTGCCTAATGACAATACAGCGCGCGTGCCGGAAGATAAACTCAATGCCTGGGTAGCGTTCATTCCGACCAGCCAATCAGACTGAGACCGGCAATTAGCGGAATTAAAAAGGGTATCATAATCGCTTCCGGGCTTTAAGTTCCTGACCCTTCCTTTATTGCAGCATCAGTCTGGGATGAAATCCATAGCCGCTTAAACGGTTTTTTGCATTTCAGGTAATAGTAGATATACCGGAATATTAATTCACCCTCTCTACCGGCATCCGTTGCGACAATTATTTCGGTGGCTTCATCAAACAACGACTTGATGATATTAAGTTGCTTCCGTACCCCAGGATCTTCGATCATCCCATCCTTGCTTTTTACTTTCCGGATGGGCAGTTTAAATTTTGGCGGGAGCATTGGCAGGTTTTGAACATTCCAGCCATAGTAGCCGTATTCCTGCGGTGCAGCAAGCTGTAGCAGATGACCAAAGGACCAGGTAAATGTATAGCCTTTCCCTTCCATGTAACCATCTTTTTTAGTGGTTGCACCAAATATCCTGGCGATTTCCCTGGCGACGGATGGCTTCTCAGCAATAATTACCTTCATAGTTCCGCCGAAAATACCTAAAGGGAT
>NZ_CAIWNH010000418.1 GCF_903913935.1 uncultured Mucilaginibacter sp. | reverse complement strand
TCGCGCCAGTCTTTATAATATTTGGCTTTAGGGAATCTTTTGACAGATGTTGCGGCCCTGGCATCATCAACATCGCACAGAAAGGCTATATTGGCTTTACCGCTTTTATCAAAATTAAAAATATCACTTTCGCCTTTACCACCTACACCGACACTGGCAATGGTTAACCTATCGCTTGGCGCAGTATATCCTTTGCCGCCCAGCACAAAGCGCGGAACGATCATGAAACTTGCAGCAGCTACGGCGCTGGTTTTAATAAACTCCCGTCTGCCGGGATTGCTTGCTTTATCAGACTTTTCTTCAGCCATTCGATTAATATTTCAAAACTGATTAGATAATAAATTAGCCCCCTCTAAATCTCCCCCGGCAGGGGAGACTTTAACTTCGATCTTTTTTATTTTTGCCTTTTCCTCCCTCTCCCCAGCCTACCGGCAAGCAGGTTTGCAGAGCGCCAGCGTGAGGTTTATATATTCCCCTTCTTCAGCTCTTCTACCGCGTGATTTGCAGCACGCGCGGTAAGGGCCATATAAGTAAGTGAAGGATTCTGGCATGCAGCCGATGTCATACACGAGCCGTCAGTTACAAAAACATTTTTTGCGTCCCAAACCTGGTTCCATTCATTTAAAACCGAAGTTTTCGGATCGCGGCCCATACGTGCAGTCCCCATTTCATGAATCCCCCTTCCTAAAACGCCATCACTGGTAAATGTATGCACATTCTTAACGCCGCACGCTTCCAGCATCTCTTTTGCATCGTTCTCCATGTCAATACGCATCTTTTTCTCATTATCCCTTACTACCGCATCAATGGCCACTACAGGTAATCCCCATTTATCTTTTTTGGTTTTATCAAGCGTAACCTTGTTGTCGTGGTAAGGCAAAGTTTCGCCGAAACCGCCCAGGCCGATTGACCATGCACCCGGCTCAGTTAACGCATCTTTAAATGCGCCACCGATGTTCATTTCGGCAATATCCCTGCCCCATCCTTCGCGGCCGCCGCCACCCTGGTAACCAAAGCCCCGGATATAATCGCGTTTTTCGCCATTCAGGTTACGGAAACGAGGTACGTAAACCCCGTTTGCCCTGCGGCCAAAATAATATTTATCGTCAAAACCTTCAACCACACCGCCGGCGCCAACACCCAGGTGGTGATCCATCAGGTTATGGCCCAGTTCGCCGCTGCTGCTTCCTAATCCCTCAGGCCAGATATCAGTTGCCGAGTTCATCAAAACCCAGGCGCTATTGATGGTTGACGCGTTAACGAAAACGATCTTCGCAAAATACTCATAAGTCTGGTTGGTTTCGGCATCCAAAACCTCTACCCCTTTTGCCTTTTTGGTATCTTTATCGTACAAAATTTTTGTGACGATAGACCAGGGCCGAACTGTTAAGTTACCTGTCGCCATGGCGGCAGGCAGGGTTGCAGACTGTGTACTGAAATAAGCGCCAAACGGACAACCCAGCCAGCATTTATCCCGGTAATGGCATGCCTGGCGATCGTAATGCGGTACAGTGATATTAGCTGTGCGGCCAATAATAAAAGCACGTGTATCTTTATAATGCTCCTTAAATCGGGCGGCTACATCCTTTTCCACACAATTCATATCCATGGCAGGCATAAAATCTCCATCCGGAAGAATAGAAAGCCCGTCCCTGTTGCCCGAAATACCTGCAAATTTCTCTGCATAGCTATACCATTGTTCAAGGTCCGTATAACGGATCGGCCAGTCCACAGCAATGCCGTCTTTCAGGTTCTCTTCAAAATTAATATCGGCCCAGCGGTATGACTGCCTGCCCCACATTAATGAGCGGCCACCTACGTGGTACCCCCTGAACCAATCGAACCGTTTCACTTCAGTGTACGGGCTATCTTTATCGCTTGCCCAATAATCAAGGTTGGTTTCATTTAACGGATAATCGCGCTTTAACACCGGGTAATCCTTGATCATTTGTTGTGTGCGACCGCCTCTGTGCGGAAATTCCCAGGGATCTTTGGTAGCATTTACATAATCCTTAATGTGTTCGATGTTACGGCCCCGCTCCAGCATGATCGTTTTCAGGCCTTTTTGCGTAAGTTCTTTCGCAGCCCATCCGCCCGAAATCCCTGAACCAATGACGATAGCGTCGTAAGTGTTTGCAGACATATTTTTGTAATAATTGTTTTTTATATCAGTTGGCTGTTGTTTAATTCCCCCCGTACAAATCCCCCCGTTTGGAGAAAGATGGCTGAGGTTTAAATATTTCCTTTTTTCAATTCACTAACCGCATGGTCGGCAGCCCTTGCAGTTAATGCCATATAAGTTAACGAAGGATTTTGGCAAGCGGCAGACGTCATGCAGGCGCCGTCGGTTACAAAAACGTTTTTCGCATCCCAAACCTGGTTCCATTCGTTCAAAACAGATGTTTTTGGATCTCTGCCCATACGCGCGGTACCCATTTCGTGGATACCACGGCCAAGGAACGGGTTAGCGCTATGTGTTTTCACATCTTTAACCCCTGCAGCTTCCAGCATTTCCTTCGCGTCGTTTTCCATGTCCAGGCGCATTTTCTTTTCGTTGTCTTTAATCTCAGCATCAAAGGCAAGCACCGGTAATCCCCATTTGTCTTTAACGGTTTTATCCAATGTTATTTTGTTTTCATGATAGGGCAATGTTTCACCAAAACCACCGATACCCATTGTCCATTTACCAGGTTCTGTAATAGAATCTTTAAATGCCCCGCCAACACCTAATTCAGCAATATCACGGCTCCAGCCTTCTCGGCTGCCACTTCCCTGGTAGCCAAAGCCACGTAAGTAGTCGCGTTTGTCTCCACCCATATTCCTGTACCTTGGTATATAGATCCCGTTTGCACGGCGGCCAAAATAGTATTTATCGTCATAGCCTTCAACTGTTCCTGAAGCGCCGACACCCAAATGGTGGTCCATTACATTATGGCCCAATTCACCACTGCTGCTGCCAAGACCATCGGGCCATATATCAGTAGCCGAGTTCATTAATACCCAGGTACTGTTAAACGTTGAGGCATTAACAAAAACTATTTTTGCAAAAAACTCATAGGTCTGGTTGGTTTCGGCGTCAAGCACTTCAACACCTTTTGCCTTTTTTGTATCCTTATCGTATAGGATTTTGGTAACGATGGACCATGGACGAACCTTTAAATTTCCGGTTGCCATTGCAGCAGGCAATGTGGCAGATTGCGTACTAAAATAGGCTCCAAACGGACAACCCAACCAGCATTTGTTACGGTACTGGCAATTGGTACGCGCGTAATGTGGTACGGTAATATTTGCTGTACGGCCAATAACAAATGACCTTGCTTCTTTATAAAAATCTTTAAACCGTTTAGATACATCCTTTTCAACAACGTTCATTTCCATCGGCGGCATAAAGTCACCGTCCGGAAGCACCGCAAGCCCGTCTTTATTACCCGATATGCCTGCAAATTTTTCAACATAGCCATACCACGATTCAAGGTCCTTATACCGGATTGGCCAGTCGACCCCAATGCCGTCCTTCGCATTTTCTTCAAAATTAAAATCGGCCCAGCGGTAGGATTGCCTGCCCCACATTAATGAACGGCCACCTACGTGGTATCCCCTGAACCAATCAAAACGCTTAACTTCAACATATGGGCTTTCCTTATCGCTGGCCCAATAATCAAGATTGGTTTCGTTTAGTGGATAATCGCGTTTAAGTACAGGATAATCATCGATCATTTTTTGGGTACGTCCGCCTCTATGCTCAAACTGCCAGGGATCCTTAGTGGCGTTTACATAATCTTTAATGTGTTCGATATTCCGGCCACGTTCAAGCATCAACGTTTTAAGGCCTTTTTCGGCAAGTTCTTTTGCGGCCCACCCGCCCGAAATCCCTGAACCAATGACGATAGCGTCATAAGTATTTGCAGACATAAAATAATTAATAAAAGGTTAAATAAATCTTTAAAATCGGTTGTCCCGACTAATGTATGAACAAAAACCTATTGAACAAATTTTCATTGTGTTTTTTTAACACAATAACAATTTTTTAGCATCCAGAAGCACATTTACACCCATTTTATATAAAGTTTCTGGGCTAAAAAAGGTTGTTTTTTATAAAAACCATGCCTCATATTTTGCCCAAATTAACTGTTTCGCTTCACTTAAATCCAAACACAAGGCGATAACATCAAAATGTTTTATATCACAACTATTTTCAGGACTAAAATCGTCTCACCATGTACACTATTAACTGCAAATTTTAAACTGGCTAGACGTTCCCTTTTTTTAATTCACTAACCGCATGATCGGCCGCGCGGGCGGTTATGGCCATGTAAGTTAATGATGGGTTTTGACATGATGTTGACGTCATGCAGGCGCCATCCGTTACAAAAACATTTTTGCAGGCGTGCACCTGGTTCCATTCATTCAATATAGATGTTTTTGGATCTTTACCCATACGTGCGCCACCCATTTCGTGAATATCCAAACCGGGGGCCTGGTGATTGGTGGAAGGCTGGATATTTTTGAAACCCGCCGAAGTAAACATTTCGGTGAGTTGCTCAATATAATCCTTCTTCATCTTCTCATCATTATCGTCGTAATCGATATTTATCCTCAGCAAAGGCACTCCCCATTCATCTTTCAATTTGCTGTCAAGGCTCACATGATTGCTTTCTTTCGGGATCGTTTCGCCCATCATGTGCGATCCAACGTACCATGGGCTCAAATCGCCTTTTACCAATCCTTCTTTCAGGCTGCTGCCCACACCATCATATTTATGCTGCTGGTACCGGTAAGCGCTAAAACCACAGGCGTAGCCCCGCAGGAAATTAGTTTCCTGTTTGTAAACATTCCTGAAACGAGGAATATATCCACCTGTTGGAGAACGGCCATCAACTGTCCACTCTTTTAAGCCGTCATATTCAGCTCCAATGTGGGCTGAATAGTTATGGAAAGCAATGTATTTGCCCAAAACGCCGCTATCGTTACCAAAACCGTTAGGAAAACGGGCTGATGTAGAATTTAACAATACCAGGTTGGTATTTATCGCGGCAGCATTTACAAAAATGATCTTCGCGTAATATTCTATGGTTTCTTTTGTTTTTGTATCGACCACACGAACACCGGTAGCTTTACCCAATTTATCATCATAAATGATGGACTCTACTACCGAAAACGGCCGCAGTGTCATATTTCCTGATTTTTCGGCCCATGGCATTGTTGATGCGTTACTGCTGAAGTAGCCGCCAAAAGGGCAACCTCTTTGACACAGATCGCGGTTTTGACATTGGGTACGCCCCTGGTCGATATGTATTTGATTGGGTTTTGATAAATGCGCACAACGGGCGCTGATCACATGCCGGTTTTTATAGTTCTTTTTAAGGTGTTCGCTAAAGTAAACCTCGACATCATTTAAGGGGTAGCCAGGTAAAAATTCACCATCCGGCAGTTCGGGAATACCGTCCTTATTGCCGGCTATGCCTGCAAATTTTTCTACATAGCTATACCAGGGGGCTATATCTTTATATCTTATGGGCCAGTCTACAGCAAAACCATCTCTGGCAGGGCCTTCAAAATCAAAATCGCTCCAGCGCTGGGTTTGCCTTGCCCAAAGTAGCGACTTACCGCCTACCTGGTAACCGCGAATCCAGTCGAACGGTTTGTCCTGGATATATGGATGTTCCTTGTCTTTTACAAAAAAGTGGGCTGAATCCTCACCAAAAGCATAACACCGGCTTGCAATGGGGTTGGCTTCGGTAACGGCAGCCGGAAGCTGCCCGTGATGTTCAAACTCCCATGGGAACTTATTTGTTGTGGGATAATCTTTTATATGTTTTACATCGCGACCGCGCTCAAGCACCAGGGTTTTTAAACCGTGGCCGGTTAATTCCTTAGCTGCCCAGCCGCCACTTATACCCGACCCAATTACAATAGCGTCAAATGTGCGTGTTTTAACGCTGTCAATATTTAAGTTTGCCATTTTTTTAAGCGAGCTTTAATTTACTAACCGGGTAATGTACATTGTACCGGCCAGGTATCATGTCGTAAAATACCAGCTTCGTCATAAAATACTGTGAGGTAGTATACGCGTAGATAGTTTGTTGTTTAACAGCCCAATAAAAGGCCATCTGAGGGTCCGCCTCCAAGTGCTTTTGCGGTCGGGGCCGGCGTGCAGTGGCTTTTGCCCCTTCTTTCGGTTTCGCGCTATTCTCAATACCTGTTAATATCGCTTCGCGGTCTTTAACACTTAAATCACTAAAGGAACTATTATACTTAGTTTTAACCATCTCAGTAAACTTTGCCATGCCAGCTAAAAATGCCTCCTGGTCTTTTTTACCGTAGCAATCGTCAATCATTTTCAGAACAAATGCAGGCAGGTTAAGCTCTTTGGCCCCTGGGGTATTTGTTTTAGGGATAAACGTTTCACACATATCTGCTATAGTTTTCTCCTGATCCGCATCTATATCAATGTGTTTGAGTTTGATATACGTTGTTCCATCGGGGTGGAGACATGATGGCAATAACACCGCGCCTCCAATAACCAAAGCCAGATTTTTCAATACTGTACGCCTATCCATTCGTTTTATTATTTTTATTTTTCTTTGCTATCAACATTTGTTAAACTCCTAAACACTATTAATCCCTTGTTATAAAAAGCAACATTCCGACCATAACAAACCATCCATTACAGTAATGCAAGGCTCATCCGCCTTCCCGGCAGATCAAAAAACATGGGTTAAGGCAACAACTGGAGGGGGTATTACTAATTTAACGGTTAAGTTAAAATAATATCGTTAAAATCCCCACTTTTTCATGGTTTGTAAGTCAATTTTTACACAATCGAAGGGATCTTTCCCCTGGTACGATTCCTGTTCAATGATAAATTGCGAAGTTCCGCCTATTTTACGGGCCTCTTTTACAATATCTTTTACCGGCATTACTCCAGTGCCCAATATGGTACTGTCATAACCATCCATTCCGCCGCCGGTTGTGCTTTTTATTTCGTCTTTCACGTGCATCAGTTCAAACCGGCCGGGATATTTTTTCAAAAGGTCGAGCGCTATACCGCCTGCACCCAGCATATTGCCAACATCCATTTGCTGGGCAACCAGGGACGGATCGGTATTGGTTAGAATATAATCGTATAAAGTAGTACCGTTAACTTTTGTGCTGAATTCGAAATTATGGTTATGGTAACCAAAGGTCATCCCGTTTGATTTGCACAATTCGCCGCATTTGTTGAACTGGTCCATAAAGCGTTTTAAGGCGTCCATGTCGGTACGGAGTTTTTCATCAAGCCATGGGCTTACTACATAGCGCTGGCCAACTTCGGCGGCATCCTGTATAGTATATTTCCATTTATCTGTAAAATCATTTTTGGCATTATCCCAATCTTCGGCAACCATAACGGTGTGCCCGCTTGGCATTTGCAAACCATGATCAGTCAGTAACTTTTTAAAATCCTTTGCATTGTATCCGTAAAATTTCCGGTCTACATAATTTGCATGTTCCACATGGATATAACCCATATCGGCCAGTTTTTTTAGCGAACCGGCAGGGTCCTTCATCATGGCATCACGTACCGAATATAACTGCAAACCTACTCTTTCGATCTTTTTATTGTTTTTGGCTGTTAAAAATTCAGGTAACAAAGCGGCGCCGGCAATAGCAACAGCGCTGGTTTTTATAAAAGTCCGTCGTGAATTATTCATAATTTATTTATTTACTTATTGGAAATATTGGGAATAACATTGATGTGTTGCTGATGAATGCCAGGTGTTTACTATCAGGCGACCATGAAGGGGTATTGATGGTACCCTGCCCGCCGTAAAGATAGGCTACTACGGTTGATGGGCCACCGTCAACCGGCATTACTCTTAAATAAACATGTTTATAAAAAGGATGGTCGCCGGGCGCTACTTCACTTTTAAGGAAAGTAATATATTCGATCCATTTGCCATCAGGAGAAACATGAGGGAACCAGTTATTGTAATCGTCGTTGGTCAGTTGCGTTTGTTCGCTGCCGTCAGCCTTCATCCGCCAAACCTGCATCAGGCCGCTGCGTACAGAATTAAAGTAGATATATTTCCCGTCGGGCGAATATTCGGGTCCGTCATCCAGGCCTTTTGTTGTGGTTAGCCTTTCTTCAGGACCACCTGCTGAGGGCACCCGGTAAACATCATACTCATTATTGCGGGCACCGCAGAACACGATCCATTTTCCATCCGGCGACCAGCCGTGCATGTACGACGGGCCTGTTGGTGTTAACCTACGCGGTTCGCCGCCGGTGATGGGTACTACCCAACCCATTGAAGCACCTGATTGATCGGCACTGCTGATGGCCAGCCATTTGCCGTCGAACGAGATGACGTGATCGTTATTGTTATGGCTAGCCGAACCTGTATTTAAAACAGCGGGCATATTTTTTTTCAAGTCGAAGGTGTATAACAAACCATCGCTATTATACAGCAGGTGTTTATCATCCTGCATCCAGTTGGGGGCCTGTAATGATACAGGCGACTGGTAAACGATCCGGCTGTTTTGCGTTTGCAGGTCCAGTATCTCGATACCGCTTCCCAGGTATTGCTTGTATGGAACAAGGGTTGCTGGTGCCGGTATAACAATACGCACATTATTAAATACGGCTTTTTCAGTTACAGCAGGGTTGTGTGAACATATAAATATGCCCACATATACGTCATCACCCAAATCAACATCACTAACTTCCTGGCTGACAAATAATTCACCCCTTTTTGCAACAGACATGGTATAGACACTGCCTTTTCTTTCCAACTGGATCACTTCATCAGCCGAGGTAAGGTCAAATTTCTTTTCTTCGGTAACACCACCTGTTGTCCGGCGAAATTGCAGAGAGGTTAAACCAGAACCATGCATTACGGCGCTGATATGTTTTGAACCGGAATCGAGCGAAGCACGTACCATCCATCCTACTTTGCGGTGCTCTTCGACACCTTTGCCAATAAAAACAGCATTCGTACGCAGGATAAAGTCGCCTTTCATCTTTTTCCATACATAATGAAATTCATCATGATTGGCCCATACATTGGTGCCTGAGCCGGATAGCTGGTATTGCTGGGCTTTGGCATCATAGTTGCCGCTTCCTGGCGTATTAACCTTGCCCACATCGGCCTGTCCGTCAAAGATCCCTGGCGCGTTTTGAGCCGTTGCCTTTTGAAAAGACGAAAATGACGCAAAAAGAGTTAAAACCAGGAACAGTATTTTTTTGCTCATCAGTAAATTGGGTATTAGTTTAAAATCGGTTTACTAAGGTATAAATTCAATTTGAAAATGAAATAGCGTAATTGCAACAATATACTTTCTCATTACTACTTCAATTGGGCAAAAAACGCTTTGTTGTTATTTAAAATCATTAAAAAAAGGGCGTTTTAATGATAAAAAGTGAGCGCATGCGAAAAGGCCCCGGGCTTGCGGAGCCTTAGTAATTACAGACATTGTCGCAGAATATTTCGGTCGGATTTAAATTGGACTAACAATAATAGTTGAAGGTAAATCGAAGTCCATCTATCAAAATGATATAAATGTATAGATGGAAATTTAATTATTGCGGCAGACGCCGGTGTCAGGGGTAGGTTTTAGCCAAAGGAAGGTTAAAATAAAAAGTACTACCAGCTCCTAATTTTGATTTTACCATTAATTTTCCGCCATTAAGTTCAACCAGTTCCTTGCATAAAAGCAAACCTATGCCGGTTCCTTTTTCGCCGGAAGTCCCTGAATTCGAAAAATGGGTATTTAAATAAAAGAGTTTATCCAACTCTTCTGCGCTCATTCCTTTGCCACTGTCGGTTATGCTCACTATTAGTCCATTATTTTCAATGGTGGTGCTCAGCTTTATTTTACCCTTATCTGATGTAAATTTTATGGCATTGCTGATCAGGTTCCGCAGGATTACTTTGAGGTGATTTTCATCAGCAACGGCGCCCTGGCCAGGATATGCTTTATTTACAAACTCAATATTTTTTACCTGCAGGGCATGGATAAATGTTTGTTCCATTTCAACGCCCATTAAAAATATATCAACGTTTGATAGCGTTAAATTGTGACCCTTTATCTGACTGCCGGCCCATTCAATCAGGTTGGATAGCGTTAACCCCACACCTTTTATAATCGGGTTAATATTCTTCATCAGGTCGTGTACCTCTTCAGGCGTCAGGTAACCTTCATCAAACATTTCAATAATATTACTCAGGTTGGCCATCGGCGACCGCAGGTCGTGCCCGATCACCGCAAACAGTTTATCTTTCAGGTCATTTACCTTTTGCAGGTTGGCTGATTGCTCTTCGATCAATTTTTTCTGTTCAATCAGTTCCTTGTGCTGCACTTCCAATTTATTGCCCAGCAGAATTTTTTGTTTATAGAAATAGTAGTTACCTGTTAATATAGCCAGCAGGATCACCATTGAAAACAAAAGCATCCGGATGATAATATGCTGCGACTTTATCTTTGCCTCGTTGAGCTTTGCGTTTGCGTTTACGGCCATCACCGTTAACCCGTTCATCTTTGCGTTAAGATCATAATAGTTTTGAACCAGTGTAACCGTTTTTATTTTGGCGATATTTGTTAAACTATCTTTTACAATATTAAACCGCTTCTGGTAGCGGAGTGCTTTTAAATAATCATGTTTTAGCTCATAAGTAGAAACGAGGGCATTAAAAGCCTTGGTTTCCGCATCCATCAATCCTAAACTATCGGACAAGGCGATACCTTTTTTTGCATAATCAACCGCTTTTGCAAATTGGCCCAGGCCATTAAAGGCAAGAGCATAATCCGCATAGGTATAGGCCAGCAGGCGCTTATTGTGTATTTTAATACTCATGCCAGCAGCGGTATCGTTATAGGCAATGGCCGCCCTGTAATTTTTCTGAGCCAGATAAATACTTGCCATACGACCATAAAGCACGGCGATATGGCCTTCGGCCTTTGCTATTCTGTTTAGTTTTAATGAATATTTTACAAAACCCAGGGCCCTGGCATAGTCGCCGGTAAGGTTGTAAATGTACGTACGTTCGCTATAAACTTCGGCCAACCGGGCAGGATCTTTACCGGCAAAATAGGCTGCTGTGTCAAGATCGGCGAGCGCCTGTGTGTAATCTTTCAGGTCGGCATAGGTGCGGCCAAGCGCCCTGTAAGCGTCTGACAGATATAGGGGCCTATTTTTAGGTAAATAGGTTATCGCCGATTTAAGGCAAAAAAGACTTATAGGGTAATAGGATTGCGACCAATAAATGGCGCCAAGATTTAAAAAACTCCGGCCCTTGCCGAAAGAGTAATTTAATTTTTCAGAAAGGATAAGCGCAGTGGCCGCTATTTTATGGGCAGAATCTGGATAGGTAAGAAAAATATTACTGCCAATATTATTTAGGTGATCAATATTTGCATAAGTGGCCGGCCCCGTGTTGGCTAAGATTTTCTTTTGCGTATCCTGGCCGGCATAAGTATATTTATGTAGTAATGATATAAATATTATTAGGAAAAAAATTCTCATTGGCATTAATACGTCAAAAGTAATAGAAAGAGTTACGTTTTGGGGTTAAATAGTTTTTGTTAAAAAGGATCATGTATTTATCTATTTCATTAAGAAGCGCTAATCATCAACATCCAAATCTTTCCCAACGGGAGGTAAAAGTTGTTTAATTGCTAATAAATAGACTGGCGATTGCCATACTTTATATTTTATTTACACTTTTGGACTTATCCGACTTTGATTAATCAAAAATTTCATTTTTTGACCGCCTTACATTATCTTGGCTGAAATCAATTTTGTGTGAAAACCTGTTTCCTGCTATGTTATAGCTTTCTTTTTGTTACTACCTGTTTTGCACAGGATTCGCCGGACACCATTGAGCGTAAAAACAAGCTCTCAGACTCTCTGATTGAAAAGTTTTATGTACTCAAAAACAACCCGGAGATCCGACAGGGGCCATATATTGCCTTGATTGACCGCAAAAAACCCGTCGCAAGGGGTAATTTTAAAAATGGTAAAAAATCAGGGCTCTGGCAATTTTACGATTCGGAAGGGAGATTAAATGAGAAATACAATTATGATCTTCAGAAACTAACCTACGAAGCACCGCTTGCAGCGGATAACTTTAGCTTTCTTTTTGAAGATTCATTGAAGGTAGGTGACCGGCTTACCAGGCCACTTAGGATCGGAGGGGTATATTATGGATTTATCCCGTATTTGAGCCTCTTTCGTGTACCTTTTGACCCTTACGACATTAATATGGAAGCTTTTGAAGCCTATCTGGAACTGCTGATCAGCCCGATGGGGCGCCTGGCCCAATACAGGGTCAGGATAGCTTCAGCGCTATATCAATACGACCGTATTTTTACCATGGACGTTAAGCTTTTCAGCGATGAGGACCGGAGTTTTATACCAGCCACCAAAAACGGCGAAAATGTGATGTCGAGAATTTTGATCAAATGTTATGTTACCTCTTCAGGTACACTTGATTTTAATTGATTGTCTGAACACGATTTATAGGATTTTAAAGATTAGCGAAATCCTTTAAATCAATGAAATCTTATAAATCGCGTTCAGACAAATTGCTTTACCAGAACCTTACATAAAGCATTGAAATGATCATTAAAGTAACTACGATCATTGCAAGTACTCCAGGCGATACTTTAAACATGGTTTTATCCAGCGCAAAAGCTTTTGGATTGATCTTGGGCCCACCCAGGCTAACCAGGATCATAACCAGCATGGTGAAGCCGAATGCAAGGCCCATGCAGATATGGAACGGAATTTCATAGTTACCGTCAGCATTTTTATACGCGGTGTAAAGAATAGTTTCGGGCCCAAACCATCGCGGAGCAAAAATATTAAACAGCACAGACATCAAAAAGCCGGTAATAACACCAACAACTGCTGCCGCGCCTGTAGTACGTTTCCAAAACATTCCCAATATAAACATAGCGAACACGCCGGGACTGATGAAGCCGGTGTATTTTTGAATATAGGTAAACCCTCCCTGGCCACCAATACCCAGCGTATCATTCCAGGTAAAAGCTATTGCTATGATCAGCGCCGCAATTATTGTTATTCTGCCTACCCAAACCATGCCTTTTTCGTCGGCATCTTTTTTTATGTATTTTTTATAAACATCAAGCGTGAAAATAGTAGAAATACTGTTTGCTTTACCTGCAAGCGAAGCCACAATTGCAGCGGTAAGCGCCGCGAGCGACAAGCCTATCAAGCCATTTGGTAAGTAACCGAGAATAGCCGAATACGCGTTATCTGACATCACTTCTCCATGTTTACTACCAATGGCCATTTCGGCCTGCAACATTCCCTTTTGGTGCAATACATAAGCAGCAATGCCAGGCAGCATAACAATTATAGGCATTAGCAACTTTAAAAAACCGGCAAAAAGGATCCCCTTACGGGCAGTCTGCAGGTCGGCGCCCAGGGCACGCTGGGTAATGTATTGATTACAGCCCCAGTAATTTAGGTTTATGATCCAGATCCCCGCAACATAGGAGAGTAAACCCGGGATAGTAAGGTAATTATCCACCTGGTGCTGCGGTGTGCCTGGTACCGGTTTGGCAAATATCATGTGAAAATGGTCCGGAGCATTTTTCACCAGCTGATTAAAGCCTTCTACAGCATTCTCGCCAAAGCCAAAGGCCTTACTTACTGCAATTAAAGCTATATATGTGGTTGCTAATCCACCAATTATAAGCACACCAACCTGTATAACATCAGTAAACCCGATCACTTTCATGCCACCAAGTGTTATAATGACCGCAAACACTGATAGTGCAATCATGATAATTTCAAAGGTTACCGGGCTACCTCCCATAAGGTTATTGATCGCCAGGGAGCCAAGGAATAATATCGAAGTAAGGTTTACAAAAACATACAAGAAAAGCCAAAAAATGGCCATTATAAGTGCAACTGTCTCATTATACCGCGTTTTTAGAAATTGCGGCATCGTAAAGATCTTGTTTTTCAGATAAACAGGAATAAACCAAACGGCTACAATAATTAAAGCTATGGCTGCGATCCATTCGTAGGCGGCAACAGCAATACCAATGCTATAACCGTTGCCGCTCATTCCAATGAATTGCTCAGCAGAAATATTTGAAGCGATAAGGGATGCACCGATTGCCCACCATGTTAGCGAGCCTTCGGCCAAAAAGAAATCATGGGTATCTGAAACGGCTTTCTTTTTTTTGCGGTAGATATAATAACCGTAACCGGCAACTATAAAAAAATAAATTACGAAAATTACGATGTCAATGGGTGCAAACTTGCTCATATAGCTGTTTTTAATTAGGTTTTAATTTTACCCCCTTACACAAATCCCATCCGCGTTTTAAGGGCTATAGCCTGGTTTATAATTGTTCTATCAACAATTATAAACTATATAAATACGTTTTTAAAATTTCCGGCAACAATTCTTAAAAAAAACACAAAATCAGTTTATTGTATTGAATTCCGGGGCCAATTTTTTAAAATTTCAGGTTGGTATAAAAAATAACCGGCAAAACGAAAGTAATTGTTTTTGAGGAAAAAGCAAGAAAAGATTTACGAAGCTTAAAGAACTTCGTAAATCTTTGATATGGGCGGGAATAATTTTAGTGTTGATGATGACCATCGGCGCCATGAGCATGGCCATGCGACAATTCTTCGGGGGTTGCGGGGCGCACATTCAGGATATTTCCTTTAAAATGTAACGCCTGACCGGCCATTGGGTGATTAAGGTCAACAATCACCGAATCTTCGGAAACTGATACTACCTGGCCTTGAAAACGGTTGCCATTGTTATCCTGCAACGGCAGGATGCTGCCAATTTCGGGTACTTCGGTACCGTTAAACATCTCGAGCGGCAAGTTAGCTACTGCTTCTTCGTCATATTCGCCATACGCATCGGCGGCGGATAAACGGAACTCATAATTATCGCCGGTAGATAGTTCGCTTAAATTCTCTTCGAATTTTGGAAGCATTTGTCCTGCGCCGAATAAAAAAGTAAGAGGTTGTTCCTGTGTAGCGCTTTCTTCCAATACTTCAGAGCCGTCCTGGTCAACATACAGATCGTAAGTTAATGACACTACGTGTTGTGGTTTAATCTTCATGGATTGATTTTTTAAATTTTATTTGGCGGAATTCATCATTATCCGCCGTTAATGGGCCGTAATTTGTTTTAATGCGTCAGCAATATTAAGGGCAGGTAATCCGCAGGTTTTATCTTTACAAATAAATATTTGTGTTACAGCACCAAACTTGTCCTGCAGCAAAGGTAAACTTCCTTTTTTACCGCCCAAGATTATTTTGTTTGGAATGTAATTTTTTTCTATCTGGCGGCGCGTTTCTTCAAAATTTTCACCGGTTATCGCTATCTCATATGTCCCGGCTACTTCATCCAGCAACAACATGATCCAGTTGGAATAAGATGAACCGTACCTTGCAAGGTGCGGCACAATATTCCTTAACAGCTGCGCCGAGGTGTCCCCGTAATTTTCATCATCAAAAAATAAGCCAAGTTTTTTCAGGTTGCGGGCCATTACAGAGTTGGAAGCCGGCGTTACCCCATCCATAATTTCGGATTTGCGGGCAATCAACTGCTCGTCGTCACCGGCAGTATAAAAGAAGATACCACTTCCAGCGTCATAATAATGTTCGATCGCAATATCCACAAGCTTTTTAGCCTGGTTTAGCCATTTCTCGTTAAAGGTAACTTCATAAAGGGCAATGAAGGCATCAGCGAGGTTGGCGTAATCGTCTAAAAAGGCAAAAGCCCCCTTGAGATCTCCTCCGCCGGCATAAATTCTGCTTAACCTTCCCATTTTGTTTACCAGGTTATCCAAAATAAACCCGGCGTTTTTTAAAGCGATATCCAAATATTCCGGTTTATCAAAGGCCCGGTATGCATCGCAAAGCCCTTTAAGCATCATGCCGTTCCAAGAGGCTAATATCTTATTATCAAGCCCCGGCCTTACCCGATGGCTTCGTGCTTCAAATACTTTTTGGCGCGAGGCTTCGATTTTTTTTAGCATGTGCTCAACCGGCAAACCTAGTTTGGCGGCCAGGCCTTCGTCGCTTTCCATGCGGAACAGCACGTTTGATTCCTCTTCTTCCCAATTTCCATCTTCGGTGATATGGTAATAAATGCAAAACAGGTCTGCTTCATCACCTAAAATAGCTTCTATTTCGCCTTTGGCAAAAATGTAAAACTTACCTTCTTTGCCTTCGCTATCGGCATCCAGGGCCGAGTAAAAGCCAAACTCGGGCGAGGTTAGCTCCCGCAGGGTAAAGCCAATGATCTCATCAGCTATTTTTTTGTAGAGCGGGTCAGGGTTGCAGGTATAGGCCTCCGCATACAGGCTGATCAGCTGGGCATTATCATAAAGCATTTTTTCAAAGTGCGGCACATGCCAGCGGCCATCAACTGAATAGCGGGCAAAGCCACCGCCGATATGATCGTAAATACCCCCGAATGCCATTTTGTGCAGTGTTAATTTTACCGCGCCCGCTACATTTTCATCACCGAACAAGTGCGCATAGCGCATTAAACACTGCCAGTTATTTGGCATCGGGAATTTTGGGGCAGTGCCAAGGCCACCCTCTGTTTTATCAAAATACTTTTTCCAGTTGTTAAGGATCAGTTCAAGGTCGTCTGTTTTATATTCAGGCTGTTCCGTAACCAATTCCACAGATTCATATTGCTTGATGCCATCGGTTAGCCTCGTCGCATATTCACCGGCCTCGTCAGGTTTGGTTTTATAAAAGTCGGCCAGGTTAAATAACAGGCTCACCCAATCATTTTTACGAAAATAAGTACCGCCGTAAATAGGGCGCTGGTCGGGCAGGCAAATACAGTTGAGGGGCCAGCCTCCCCTCCCACTCATTAGCTGCACTGCGCTCATATAAATCTGGTCGACATCCGGGCGTTCTTCCCTGTCAACCTTGATGCAAACGAAATATTCATTCATCACCGCGGCCACCTTCTCATCCTCGAAACTTTCATGTTCCATTACGTGGCACCAATGGCAGGCGGAGTAGCCGATGCTTACGAGGATCAATTTGTTTTCATCCTTTGCTTTTTGCAAGGCTTCGGAGCCCCATGGATACCAGTCGACCGGGTTATTGGCATGCTGCAACAGATATGGAGAGGTGGAATTGGCTAGATGATTCATCGTTTACAGGACTTATAAAAAGCGGCAGTATACGCACTTTTTATTTAAATCAACTGGGAGGCTTAAAAGTTTTACAAATCAACACCAATTCGCCATTCATATTCCGAATTTGAAGATGATTAATAGAACAACCGGAGTATAAGCAGATCAGCCCTACGGCACGTTTCAAGCCATGGAAAAGTTCAACGCTGAACTTTATCGGGGAAGTTCAGGAATATGGGGAGGTGTGACAAACTTACCTGTTCCGGATCGAACAACGCATCGGCAACATGTTACCGGTGGTTACACCTTTCATGTTGAGGTAGTATAAGAACTTCGTTTTTGATTAGGGTTGGCGTGAGTGCTTTTAGGAGTGTCTGCGCCTTTTTTATGCAAGCAAGGTATCCAAAAAAAAATGGATTGACACTGGCAAACACCTTTCTGGCTCAAGTTAACCAACCCATTTGTATCATCATTCATACAAATTATCAAATCCGTAATTTATTTGGTTAATTTGTCCAGTAAATTAAAAAATCACTGACCTGATTAAAAACTAATAACGATTATGATAAAAATGCGACGTTTAAAAACCTGCCTGCTGGCAGGTGCCACGTGTTTGTTACTTGGATCCGTAAACACGGCATCGGCACAAACAACTACCGACTCTATTAAATACGACCATAACGAGGTCTTCGGCCCTATTGTATGGCCTACAACTACTGGCGATACCCGCTCTGCAAGCGGACAGCCCGGCCAGCATTACTGGCAAAACCGTGCTGACTATATTATTAAAGCCAGCCTTAACGAAACCGAAAAGGATACCACGATAACCGGCGAGGTGACGATCAATTACACCAATAATAGCCCGGATAACCTCGATTACCTTTGGCTGCAGTTGGACCAGAACCTGTTTAAACCTGACTCTCGCGGAGCGGCAACTGTACCCATTGGCGGAGACCGTTTTGACGTGAGAGGCTTTAGCCGGGGCGGTTACAAAATCGAATCGGTATCGGTAACCTATAAGGGCCAAAACTATAAGGTTGATCCGGTGATCACCGACGCCCGGATGCAGGTTCGCCTGAATAGCCCGATGGCCGGCAAAGGCGAAAAGATCCAGGTGAAAGTGAACTATAGCTTTTCGATACCATTTTACGGCGCTGACCGTATGGGCCGCAAAAAATTCAAACAAGGTTACGTTTATGAATTAGCACAGTGGTACCCGCGTATGTGCGTTTATGACGACGTTGAGGGCTGGAACACGCTGCCATATATGGGCTTGGGTGAGTTTTACTGCGATTACGGCGATTACGATTATTATATTACCGCGCCTGCAAATATGACAGTTGCCGGCTCCGGCGATCTGCAAAACGCTGCACAGGTTTTAACGGAAACACAACAGAAACGACTTTCCGACGCGCGCAACAGCGACAAAACGGTAATGATCATTAATCCTGATGAAGTGGGACAGCCAAGTGCTCACGTTGGCAAAGGCACATCGACCTGGCATTTTAAAATGCTGAACACCCGCGACGTATCATGGGCCGCATCACCTGCTTTTATTTGGGACGCGGCAAGGGTTAACCTTCCCTCGGGCCGCCAGGCTATTGCGATGAGCACCTACCCTGCCGAAAGCGCTGGTAACGACTCATGGGGCCGCTCAACCGAATATTTGAAAGCCAGCATGGAGATCTACTCGAAAGAATATTTTGAATATCCATGGAACTCTGCCGTTAGCGTATCAGGCGTGGCTTTGGGTATGGAATATCCCGGAATTATCTTTTGTTTAAGTAACTTAAAAAATGGCGGCCTTTGGGGTGACATTACCCACGAGATCGGCCATAACTGGTTCCCGATGATTGTCGGCAGCAACGAACGTAAATATATGTGGATGGATGAAGGCTTTAATACTTTTATCAACCAGTATTCTACCGAGAAATTTAATAACGGTGAATATTTTAACAGCAAAAACAGGCCGGCCAACCAAATTTCAAGGATGATGCTCCGCGAAAAGGACCCATTAATGGTGGCCCCTGAAGCACAGAATGAATACGGGCAGTATTACGTTAAAACTTCGATGGGTTTGGATATGCTGCGTAACGTAGTTTTAGGGCCTGATCGTTTTGATTATGCTTTCCATGAGTATATTAAGCACTGGGCATTTAAACACCCGCTGCCTTATGACTTTTTCAGGTCGATGAACGATGCTTCAGGCGAGGACCTGAACTGGTTCTTCCAGCCATGGTTCTTTACTACCTGGAAAATTGACCAGGCAGTACAAGGTGTAAAATATGTAAAGGACGATGCCGCCAACGGTGCGCAGATCACGCTGATAAATAAAGAAAAAGTTGCTATGCCGGTTGATTTGAAAATTACACAGGCCAACGGCAAAACTGAAATATTGCACCTGCCGGTAAACATCTGGCAGCGCAGCGGTACATGGACCTTTATTTATCCGTCTACCTCAGCAATTACCAACCTTGAAATTGATCCTGACCACCAGTTACCTGATGTTGACAGGAAGAACAATGTTTGGGAAGGAAAGTAAAGTGAAAGGCAAACGCTGAAAGGCGAAAGGTGAAAGGTGAAAGGTGAAAGCTGAAAGGTGAAAGCTGAAAGGCGAAAGGTAATTTATTTCGGAATTCGGAATTTCGATTTCGGATTTAAGAAATAGGATTAATATATCGAATTTGTTTAAGGCCCGGTTTGAGAAAAAGCCGGGTCTTTTTATTTATTATTGTATCTCCAATTAAACCATTTTACCATGCTTCGTTATCTGCTTTTGCCGGCTATTGCCTGCTTGTTTGCCATTAATTTATTTGCCCAGCATCCGGCTAAAAAAACTTTGGGATACCCCAATAGCATTGTTCCGGTGGGTATCGT
>NZ_CAIWNH010000417.1 GCF_903913935.1 uncultured Mucilaginibacter sp. | reverse complement strand
TACTTCTAACCAATACGGCAAAGGCAGGGCGATTTACGTCGGGTTGCCTGCCAGCGGCGAGGTACTGGGCCCATTGCTGGATAAACTGATAGATGAACTCGGTATTAAAAAGGGGCCGCAGGTACCCGATGGTGTGATGGCGAGGCAAGTTGACAAAAATCATGTACTGTATCTCAATACAGGCCGGAAACCGGTAGAGATCAGGCTGAAAGGCGCCTTTAAAGGCATACTTACAGATAAAACCTTTGTCGATAGTTTTACCCTGCCGTCTGAAGAGCCTGAATTGATCGAAATTAAGTAATGAAAGCCCGTAAGGGTATTGGGGGTGAAGAAATTATATAGATGTTTAAAGGATTAACAAGATATAGCAGCATTTGCTTTTTTTTATTGTTGTGTACAATGAAAGGAATTGCGCAAAATGCGCAGCAAACGGGTCTTTCTAAAAGAACCAAAGAGTGTTTTGATTTTAACTGGCAGTTCCACAAAGGTGATATCGCCATCAAACGTGCAGTAAAAGCTGGCGGTTACGGGGGGCTAACAGATATTAATGTCAAAGTTGAAACAAATAAAGAGGCCATTGTTGCTTATACTGATCTCAATAAAGCAGCCGTATTTAAACCTGAAGACTGGAGGGAAGTAAATCTTCCGCATGACTGGTGTGTGGAGGGAACTTTTGTCAATGACAATTCCATTGGGAGTGCCCCAGCTGTCAGCGGATATTTGCCCGGTGGGATAGGCTTTTATCGAAAACAATTTGAAATACCGGAAACCGATAAAGGGAAAAAAATATCCATAGAATTTGACGGGATTTTTAGAAATAGTACCGTTTGGGTTAATGGTCAGCTGATGGGTAACCACCAAAGTGGTTATACGCCTTCAAATTATGATTTAACAGATGTTTTGCGTTACGGTAACGAAGGCAAAAACGTTATTCTGGTAAAGGTTGACGCTACCGAATATGAAGGTTGGTGGTATGAAGGCTGCGGCATTTACCGGCATGTTTGGCTCAATAAAACCGACAGGCTTCATGTTGACCGATTTGGAACTTATGTTACCACGCCTGTAGTTTCGCCGGATGAAGCTGCTGTAAACATAAAAACTAATATTAAAAACGAATACGGAGCGGTTAAAAATATTACACTGATCTCAAAAATTGTCGATAATAAAGGAGTCGTTCTTGACATAAAGACATCATCCCAGGCAATAGAGCCATTGAGTACAATAGAGGTTTCACAAAAAGGCGCTATTCAAAAGCCACTGCTTTGGTCGCCCGAAACACCAAATCTTTACAAAATACTAACCGAAGTTTCTGAAAACGGAAATATCATTGACAATTACGAAACCACTTTTGGGGTAAGGACCATCGAAATAAACCGAAATGGGGTATTTCTGAACGGAAAACTTTATCCTGTAAAGGGCACCTGCAACCACCAGGATTTTGCAGGCATAGGTGTAGCCCTTCCTGATAAGATAAACGAATACAAATTAAAGTTGCTTAAAGAAGTTGGTTGCAATGCTTACCGTTGTTCCCATCATCCCCCTACACCGGAGCTGCTTGACATGTGTGACAGGATGGGTTTGCTGGTACTGGACGAAAATCGCATGTTGTCAAGTTCTGAAGAAGGGATAAAAGATTTAACAACCATGTTATACCGGGACCGCAATCACCCATCCATATTTATGTGGAGTATGGAAAATGAAGAATGGATCCAGGGCACGGTTACCGGGGCGAGGATACTCAAGACAATGGTTGACATTACCCATAAAATTGATCCTGCCCGGCCGGTGACAGGCGCCATGAATCATGGACGGAACGAAGGCGGCTATAGCGATGTGCTGGACGTTGTGGGCTATAACTATGGCGACAAAGGATTGGCTTATGTAAAAGACTATGAAAAATATCCTAACCGGATCGAGTTTTGTACAGAAGCCACCAGTTTTATTTCAACCCGTGGCGAGTATAAGAATGATTGGGGAAAAGGTTATGTTTCAAACCTCGGGCTATGGCAACACGGCTGGGGGCCGCTGCCTGGCGAAGATTGGGCGGATATTGTTAAATATCCCTATCTCGGGGGCTTGTTTGTATGGACAGCCTTTGACTACCGTGGCGAGCCCACGCCATATCAATGGCCATGCGTTACGTCGCATTTCGGGTTTATGGATATTTGCGGTTTCCCCAAAGACGGGTACTATGCATACAAAGCGGCCTGGACAAACGAACCGGTAGTCCACATTTTTCCGCATTGGAACTGGCCCGGGAAAGTAGGAGACAGCAT
>NZ_CAIWNH010000416.1 GCF_903913935.1 uncultured Mucilaginibacter sp. | reverse complement strand
GTTCATGTAGCAAAGTCTCTTCATCCCCAATCAGCGTTGCAATTACATACTCTATGGCTGACCCTTCACCTGTTATATCCATCAGCCACACCTCTTCATTTGTAGGTGTGTCCAGCGTCAGAGTCTGAAAAGTCTTCCAGTTTATTATCCCGGCCGGAGCCGGTAGTTAGCGACATATCGCAATAAATTTTAGTTAAACCCTCAGAAAACTTGCTATTTAAAGTCGCGTCTGAAAGAACGTTTACCGGGATGCCCGATTTATACAGCTTACTAAACGTATTTATTGCAGGTATTAACACTTTTTGCCAGGCGGCTTCCGGGTCACCTAAAAATTTATTTCGTTCATTTTCTGAGGCTAGTACACCAACGTTTGCATAAGGCACCAGGTCTTTAAAATAGCTACCGTAGGTTTCATTCCATTCCGCTGGAACTTTTATCACGTCAATATTGGTTTTTTGCGGATTTGCGTCTACATCAAGATTAGCTATTCCGCCCAAAGAAATTATTCCGGCGGCCATATTAGCAGCATCGTCAGCACTTTTGAGATCACGGCACCAAACATGCGGAGGCCCGGCTGAATTATCACGCATAAACGAAAAGAAAAATGCATTCAGGTAAAAACCGGGGATAGTTTCTTTTAGATCTAAAGGAAATGAAAATTCCATATTCCTGTTATAAGGCCTCACTGGTTCTTCAGCTTCTGTTTTCAGGATGAATTTTTGAAAGAACTCGCTGTTCATGTGTAACCCGGTAAAATTGGTCCAGCTATCACCACTTACTAATAAAACAGGTTTAAAGGGAAGTAAACTGGTCCGCAGATCAGTAAAAAATCGCTCTATTGTATTATTGCGGAATTCAAAAAAGCGTAGTTTGTTGGTCCGGAAATCCCCGGCCATATCAGTACCATATTTCTCTTTATACATTTTCTTTGAAAATTCCGAAAAATCGCCGCCTTGCGGAATATGTATCTGGTCAAAATAAAAGCCATCAGCGCCATAGGAGGCTAATTGTTTCAAACGGGCTATTACGATATCCCGGTACGGTGAGTTGAAGGATAAAAAAATCCCCCTCGGACCCCTTATTGGTTCCCCTTTCACATTAAGGCATGCCCAGTCTGGATGATTTAACAACATGGCCGAATCTTCTGAATGCCTGTAATATATGATGGCCTTCATGTTCAAATCGTGGAGCTGTTTTATAATTTTTACTGCAAGATTTTGGCCATTTGAATTATAGTTTGCGGCCCTCGCGTCTATGCCGCCGTCTCCGGTAGGCCACCAGGGCTGCTCATCACGCGCCTTTATTTGCCTCGTTAAAACAGTAACATTATATTTTTTAAGTTCTTCAGGGAAACCGAAAAATACGGAAGAATTGAGTTCATTTAATGATAGGCGCGTATGTATTTGCACACGGTTGCGGAGATACCATTCGGGGATGTCGGAATAATCCCTGGTGCCGGCATTGCTTTTTAAAGCTTTATTATAATTAATAATTTTTGACCCGGGATCATGAACGGGATTATTCCTTAAAAACACAACTGCGCCTATAACAATTGCACAGGAAAATAAGATCCACAAATTTATCTTTAACATAGGGGTATATTTTTTATGTATGTAAAAATAACATAACAGCTGCAAATTACAGTTGTTTTATATGATTTTAAAACCACATTTCGGGTGGCTAATATTGCCAGGTATTATGTCCGGTAAATTTAATGGATATGCAAACTTTAGTGAAACAATTGCCCGGATAATATGTTAGTAAATTCTGTTATACAGCTTGTATTTATAAACCATAACAAAGCAAAAGAATTGTTTTTACCTAAAAAAGTAATTTTTAATTTAACTAATTTTGCATTAAATTCCATACTTTGCGGGAAAAATATTTGATCAGATATTTGATCAAATTTTTTAAATAATATCCAATTAATATAGGTTTTAACGATTTATGAAGAAAAAAATTGCGCTAATAACAGGGATAACCGGGCAGGACGGTGCATATTTAACAGAGTTATTATTGTCAAAGGGGTATGAGGTTCATGGTATAAAACGAAGAAGCTCTTTGTTAAATACTGACAGAATAGATCATTTATATCAGGATCCGCACGATACAAATAAAAATTTGTTTCTTCATTATGGCGACCTTAGCGATAGCACCAATCTAATCCGGATCATACAGCAGGTCCAACCTGACGAGATCTACAATTTGGGTGCGATGTCGCACGTAAAAGTGAGTTTTGATACGCCGGAATATACAGCAAATGCCGACGGCATAGGTACGTTACGCATACTTGAAGCGGTGCGTTTATTAGGTTTAACCAAAAAAACCCGTATCTACCAGGCATCAACATCCGAATTATATGGTTTGGTGCAAGCCGTACCTCAATCAGAAACCACACCATTTTACCCGCGTTCGCCTTATGCAGTTGCAAAGCTTTATGCCTACTGGATAACTGTTAATTACCGCGAGGCTTATGGCATTTATGCATGCAATGGTATTTTGTTTAATCACGAGAGCCCGTTAAGAGGCGAAACATTTGTGACACGTAAAATAACCCGTGCGACCGCAAAAATAGCAATGGGTTTACAGGATAAGCTTTATTTGGGAAACCTTGATGCTGAAAGGGATTGGGGCCACGCAAAAGACTATGTTGAGGCAATGTACCTTATTTTGCAGCAGGATGTTGCTGAGGATTTTGTTATTGCCACAGGGATAACCACTAAAGTAAGGGAGTTTGTAAGAATGTCGTTTGCTGAGGTAGGCGTCACGATCGAATTTAAAGGTTCCGGTGCTGGCGAAAGAGGCTACATTGTTTCCTGCTCGTCGCCTGATTACCAGTTGGAAATTGGTAAAGAAGTAGTTGCCGTCGATCCGGCTTACTTCAGACCAACTGAAGTTGACTTGCTTATAGGCGACCCCACAAAATCAAATACGAAACTTGGCTGGAAGCCAAAGTATGACCTTGCTATGCTGGTTGAAGAGATGGTAGCAGCTGACCTGGAGTTATTCAGGAAAGAGAGGCTTTTAAAGGATTCGGGATACTATATTAAAAATCAGTTTGAATAAGTCATCGCGCCGAAAAAGCATTTTATTGCTCAGCCATAACTTTTCGCCCGAACCCACGGGTATTGGAAAATACAATGGCGAAATGATGAATTGGTTCTGTAATAACGGTTATGATACAACCATTATTACAACTTTTCCGTACTATCCGTATTGGAAGATACAGCCGCCGTATTCAAATTGGTGGTATAAGAAGGAAACTATTACCTATACAGAAACAGGGGCAACGATGGAAATTTACCGGTGCCCCATCTATGTACCAGATTTCCCGACCGGGAAAAAACGCCTCATCCAGGACGCGTTACTCTGGCCTTCGAAACTCTGGCCTGTTTTAAACCAAATAATGTTTAAAAAGAAGCATTACCTGTT
>NZ_CAIWNH010000415.1 GCF_903913935.1 uncultured Mucilaginibacter sp. | reverse complement strand
ATCAGCCATTCCACTAACTTCCATATTATGCCCAGTAAAAAAACGGTTACAGCAATGGCGTTGACGGCGTGCATTACTTTAAGGTTAAAACTTATAGGCCGGTTGGGGTCTTTTTTTCTAAAGAAGTACATATCCAAATTTAATTAATTTTTCCCTGTACAAATTTACATAACTACTTAGTGATTTTAATCGGGGTACCCAACAATTAAAAATAAAAAAGGCTTCCCGGGTTGCGGGAAGCCTTTAGTAATTATATCAATTACCAATTATTTTTTGTGGAATTCAACACGACGATTTGCAATACGTCCTGCTTCGGTTGAGTTATCAGCGATTGGATGAGTTTCACCAAAGCCTTTAACTTTTAATTTTTTAGCCGGAACACCTGAGTTTACTAAGTAAGTTTTTACAGAGTTTGCACGGTCTTTTGATAAACGCATGTTGTGAGCAGCAGTACCTTCGGATGAAGCATAGCCATCTAATTCAGCAGATGCACCCGAAGACCTTAAGTCAGCAGAAGTAGCATCCAAAATTGGATATGAAGATGTTTTCAATACTGAAGAGTCAAATTCAAACTGGATGTTAGAATAAGCTGTACCTGTAGCAGTACCACCAGTATTTCCTTTCCTTACGAATAAAGAAGTATCAACTGTAGGGATAACCAATGGGCAACCAGATCCGTCAACAACGGTACCAGCCGGAGTGTTTGGACATTTGTCGAATTGATCAGAAACACCGTCACCGTCAGAATCTTTCTTCAAGCCGTTAACAGCAGTTTCAACGTTAGCAACACGGCCTTTCAAAGCTTCAACTTCAGCGCGTAAAGCAGCATCGTACAATTCGTCATACATCATTGCTACCGGGTTAGCCCACTCTAAACTTGGTTTAGATTTAGGACCGAAAGTATATTCTAAGCCGGCGTAACCGTAAGAATATTTATTTCCGATAGCCTGAGGAAATACAGCGTGAATGCCTGACAGGTTAATGCCGTCAGTAAAGTTTTCAGTATAACCTAAATTAAGGTCTAACTGATCGCTCAATTTAAATTTAACGCCTGCACCTACAGGGACAATTAATTCTTTAACGGTATTGCCGTATTTGTGGCTTACCCCGTTAGCATCAACTGGATCAGGTGTATAGAAGGCTAAACCAGCACCACCTGAAACATAAAAATTGATCGCGTTTGCACGGTGAAGGAAACTAACGTTACCAACGTTAATAACACCGCTTAAGCTACCAGACCAAAATTTGGTAGAGAAGCTTGACCATTTCGAGCCATTTAAGTCTGTTACAAGTCCCGAACCGGCATCACCTTTTAAGGTACCGCCGTGGGCGTCTAATTCCAAGCTAAATGCGTGGCTTAACTGGTCTCTTAATGAAAGGCCATAACCCAAATCAGCTTTTGATTTTGGAAAAGGATTTGCACCGCCTGTAAATACTGAAGGAGATGTTGCACCGATGTTTATACCAATGCTGAATGTGTTGTACTGCGAAGCGCCACCAAATACCTTGGCAGTGCCTGTTCCAGACGACATTTTAGATGAATCCGCAGGAGCTGTTTGAGCTTTCGCCATCCCAACTGCCATCAAGGAAACAAATGACAAGACGACTGTTTTCTTTAATGTAGAATAGTTCATAGTTTTAAGATTAAACGATTTTAATTGTGATTTTTTTCAAAAATAGTAATTATGTTTGAAACATTTACCAAACATTGTTCCAAATTTTATAAAACAATTACAAATAAATAAAAAAAATCCGTTTAAAAAAACAATTAATCCTGCAAAAATGAAATACGAGCCTATTAGTAATGAGATATTTACCTATAATAGAAATAATTTCGTTTCGCGACTAAAGTCCTCATCCATAGCTATTTTTCATTCAAATGATGAATTCCCCAGAAATGGAGACCAAAATTTTGCATTTAAACAAAACCCTGATTTTTTTTATTTAACTGGTATTGACCAGGAACAAAGTGTGCTATTATTATTCCCCGACTGTCCTAATCCGTTATACAAAGAAGTACTGTTTTTAAGACAAACCAACGAGCACATTGCTATTTGGGAAGGACATAAGTACACAAAAAGCGAGGCAAGAAAAGCGTCGGGTATTGAAAATATTTTCTGGCTCAGTGAGTACGATGCTATTTTACACAGCGTTATTAATTACGCCGAATACATTTTTATAAATACCAACGAAAACGACCGGTACGGGCACACAGTACCCTACCGGGATATTAGGATGTATGATGCGTTGCGAACGAAGTATCCGTTACATAAATATGAAAGATCCGCACTGATATTACGCGATTTACGGGTAGTTAAATCTTCATGGGAAATTGAACTGACCAAAAAAGCATGCAATATTACCCGCGATGCCTTCATACGTGTCCTGAAATTTGTACAGCCGGATGTAACCGAGTATGAAATTGAAGCTGAGATTACCCATGAATTTTTACGCCAGCGCGCCACCGGACATGCCTATAACCCGATTATAGCCTCCGGGAAAAACGCTATTGTGCTGCATTATATCGATAATAACCAGGTTTGCAAAGACGGCGACATTATCCTTTTTGATTTCGCAGCTGAATATGCCAACTACAATGCCGATATGAGCAGGAGCATACCTGTTAATGGTCGCTTTACTCAACGCCAGCTGGATGTTTACAATGCGGTTTTACGGGTGATGCGGGCAGCAACTCAACTTATTGTGGCCGGTACAGTAATGACTGAATACCAGGATGAGGTTGGCCGGATAATGACAGGTGAACTGATCGGTCTGGGTTTACTTGATAAACATGATGTGAACAAGCAGGACCCCAAAATGCCTTTATATAAAAAATATTTTATGCATGGCACCTCGCATCATCTGGGGTTGGATGTACATGATTTTGCCAGCAGGTATAAACCATTTGAGGTTGGCAATATTTTAACCTGCGAACCTGGGATCTATATTCCGGCAGAGGGTTTGGGCATACGGATTGAAAACAACATCCTGATAACGCATGGTGGCAACATCGATCTGATGGCTGACATCCCGGTGGAGGCTGAGGAAATTGAAGAGATTATGAATGGTTAATTTAGTTGATTAGGTTAGATTAAGTTGAATGATTGAAATTTTATTTTCGTTTAATAACCCTCAAGAAAACGATAGAAATTAAACCCGGCTTTCACCGAAGCCCTTGCGATATCTTCCTGCAGCCTTTTCTTATCCACATCAGCCATACGCTTAAACTGTATGATTTTATATGCTTTTTCGGCAAGTAAAAACTCTTTGCGTTTATTTTTTGAATGACAGGCCTTTAATATAAAGGCGTTCACCTCGTTTATGCCTTCGCCGGTTGAAGCAATGGTTTTAAAAACAGGGATCTGGTCCTTTTTATTTTGGTTGATGATCTTTTTTAAATTGTTGGCAAAAAGTTCTGAATCTGCCCTGTCTGCCTTATTAATTATAAACGCATCGGCAATCTCCATCAGTCCCGATTTAATGTTTTGAATTTCATCGCCGCTTTCGGGCACTAAAACAAGTAAGGTAATATCGGCAAGCCCCGCTATTTCAACTTCTGACTGGCCTACGCCCACTGTTTCAACTAAAATATAATCAAAGCCGGCGGCACGCAATACATCTGTCATTTCAATGGTTTTCGCTGATAGCCCCCCTAAGGAGCCGCGGGTAGCCAGTGACCGGATAAAAACACCCGGATGGTTAAAATGCGTTGCCATCCTGATCCTGTCGCCAAGCAATGAGCCAAAATTAAAAGGCGAAGTAGGGTCAACGGCAAGCACTGCGATTTTGTTATCTCCGGTAAGTAAACTGTTGATCAGTGAATTAACGAGGGTGCTTTTACCGGCACCCGGCGGCCCCGTAATACCAATTACAGGAACATCTTTTTTTAAGTTTAAGCCTTTTAAAAGCTCCCCCGAGCCGGCCAGGTCGTTCTCTACTATGGTTAAAGCACGTGCTACTGACCGGAAATCGGCGGCATCAGGTTGTAAGTATGGTAAACTGCTTTCCATTAGTTTTATAAAGAAACAAAAATATAATGTATTTGAACAATTAACAGTTTGTTACTATTTATAGGATAGTAATGCGGCATAAATATATATTTGCTTTTTACAATGGTTTGATAAGTTTTTATTACAAATGATAATAAAATTATATTCGTATTATTATCACAAAGCAATACATAAAATATAAATGAAGGTATCGGGGTTTACGTTTATCAGGAATGCAGTAAAAAATGATTATCCCGTTGTTGAGGCCATTACTTCAATTTTACCTGTTTGTGATGAATTTGTGGTTGCCCTTGGAAACAGTGACGACGAGACCGAAAGCCTGATACAAGGTATTAATTCGCCTAAAATAAAAATAATTAATACGGTTTGGGACGATTCCCTGCGCGATGGGGGAGCTGTTTTTGCGGCGCAGACCGATATTGCCTTTAATGCCATTTCGCCCGACGCTGACTGGGCTTTTTATATCCAGGGCGATGAATGTGTGCACGAAAAATATCTTCCTTTAATAAAAAGGGAGATGGAAGATAATCTGGATGTTAAAAATATAGAAGGATTATTGTTTAAATACCTGCATTTTTATGGCTCATATGATTATTACGGGCACTCTCGACGATGGTACAGGCGAGAGATAAGGATACTAAGAAACAATAAAGCGATCCATTCATACAGGGATGCGCAGGGTTT
>NZ_CAIWNH010000414.1 GCF_903913935.1 uncultured Mucilaginibacter sp. | reverse complement strand
CAACAGTTCAATTTCCCGTTTGGTGAGCTGGAACTGTTTTAAAAACGGATCCAATTCATCAAATGTTGAATTGCCCGCAGGTTGTTTATAAGGAAAGCACGACTGCCCCTGCCATACCAGACGCAACACCTGCAATAATTGGCTTTTTTCAGCATTTTTTAGGATATACCCGTTTGCGCCACCAGCCTTCGCTTTTTCAATCAGGTGCTCCTCGTTATAAGTAGAAAGCATCACTACTTTAATTTTCGGGTAACAGGATTTTACCCGCGTAAGCACTTCAAAGCCATTCAATCCAGGCATGTTAATGTCAAGCAGTATCAGGTCGGGTGTTTGCGAATTTAGTAAACTCAGTACTTCCCGGCCGTTGGATGCAATGTTCATAATCTCAATATCAGCTTCGGTTTGCAGTAACATACAAAGTCCGTTGATAAATAAGGTATGATCATCTGCAATGATCACTGATAGTTTTTCAGTTGTCAATTCCATTGTAATAATTATCAGTAAAACTAAGCATTGTGGCTTCGTTAAAAAAATACCAACTGGTTTGTATTGCCCGCCACAGGGGCGCTGCATAACTTGGCATTAAAAATCGATCCTACTATTACCATGAACAACAACGCTCGTCCGGCTCCCGGGTAAAGAAAGAAAACACCCGCGTGAATAATATGCCGGGTAAAACAATCTACACCTCTAAATCCAAAATTTATGAAAGATATAATCGGCACTGCAATAATAATGGTGCTTTGTATAGTTGGCCTGGTTTTGCGGAATGCTAATGAAGATACTGTTACGCAACACAAGCCCGACGCCAAAAAGCGGGATGAGCGCTAAGGAAAAAATGGAATTAAAAACAAACGGAATAGGATGATACCAGGGTGTTTAGTTCTTGATATCGGGGATGATGTCAAACGTTCTTCAGGAACGAAATAACAGGCAGTTTTTCATAGTTCTGCTTTGAAAGCGCCCTCAGGGGCGCTTTTTTGTTTTCCTGCAAGGGCTCGAACCTCAATCCTCAGAGCCAGAATCTGATGTGTTACCATTACACCACAGGAAAATTTATTGTAAAAAGCATCGTATTTGAAACTGCCCTGATTTTAGGACCAACGTGGCTACGTTGGTCCGGCTGTAAATATAGAAATAATGCTTTTTATTTGGCGGCTGAATTGTCAATTTTAGACCAGGACAGCCAGAGTAATTTTATAGCATAGGCGGCATCCTCTTTTTGGGTAATATAGAAGCTGATCCACCCGGTATTGGCAAAAATATGGTGATCTTTTATTTTACCTTCGGCCAGCAATTGTTCCTTGATTTTTTTGCTGAACAGGATATCGAGGATGCCATTCCCATGAATATGGCCGACTTCTTTTCCGCTGCAATCAAATTGCAGGCCTCCGTATTTGTGCCGGCATTCTGTAATACCTTCCCAACGTAAAACCTCGTAGTGGATGATGTCTATGCCATCCAGCACCTCCGGCTTAAAAATAAACGAGCATAATATTAAAAACGCCTCAAACAACTGTGGTAATAACGGCACATTTTTTAAAAAACCAAGATATTTTACGAAAAAATCAAACATTAATTAGTTTCGCTCAACTCTTTTATGTGTTGCATT
>NZ_CAIWNH010000413.1 GCF_903913935.1 uncultured Mucilaginibacter sp. | reverse complement strand
ATTATACGCAAAACTGAAAGTACGTCCAAAATTTATTATTCCTATATAATAAATACTTTTTCTTTTAATTAAAAAAATCGTCTTTCAATTCATCTATTTCTCTTCTATCCCTTTTGGTCGGCCGGCCGGCTCCCCTGTCTCGCTTTAAAATCGGCGCATGGAACATCGATTTAAAGGCCTGTGTCTCTTCCATCGGGGTAACATCTTCATAAAAATTAACAGCTGTTTTGGCATCCACGCGATTTTCAAGTAAACCGGTAACCTTTAGTACCCGGCGTTCGGGCCCTTTGGAAACATGATAAACTTCGTTTATTTTCACCTCGCGGGATGGCTTTACGTTTTGCCCCTCTAATTTTACACGGCCTGCTTTACAGGCGTCTGTAGCCAGTGTACGTGTTTTAAAGGCCCTGATGGCCCAAAGGTATTTATCTATCCGTAATTTTTCTTTTTCAGGCATAACAAAAACAAACTTACAAAGTCTTCAAGACTTCGGGGAAAGTTTTAAGTTCAATTTTCATAGGCTAACAAATTCCTTAAAATTCCTTTAATTTGTCTAAATTTTATTTACTGATGCAAAACCTGAAAAAATTAATTGAAGCAGCCTGGGAAGACCGTACCCTGTTGCAATACACCGAATATGTGAATGCCATTGATACCGTTATTGAAAAACTGGATAAGGGCGAGTTCCGCGTTGCGGAACTGATCGGCACGCGGTGGCACACAAACGATTGGATAAAAAAAGCGGTAATCCTATATTTTCCTACCAGGCAAATGGAAACCATCGAAGTGGGCCCTTTTGTTTTTCATGATAAAATGAAACTAAAAACCGATTACGCGCAAACCGGGGTACGCGTGGTACCGCATGCTATTGCCCGTTATGGTGCACATTTAGCAAAAGGCGTTATTATGATGCCATCGTATGTAAATATTGGCGCTTATGTTGATGAAGGCACCATGGTTGACACGTGGGCAACCGTTGGATCTTGCGCACAAATTGGTAAACATGTGCATTTAAGCGGCGGCGTTGGTATTGGAGGCGTGTTGGAGCCTGTGCAGGCTGCACCTGTTATCATTGAGGACAACTGCTTCCTGGGCTCCCGAGCCATCGTAGTTGAGGGGGTTCACCTCGAACGCGAAGTGGTTTTAGGCGCAAACGTGGTCTTGACAGCTTCCACCAAAATTATTGACGTTACACAGGAAAAACCTATCGAATATAAAGGCCACGTTCCTGCCCGTTCGGTAGTTATCCCCGGCTCATACACAAAAAAATTCCCTGCTGGTGATTACCAGGTTCCCTGCGCGCTCATCATCGGTCAGCGGAAAGAATCAACAGATAAAAAAACGTCCCTTAATGATGCTTTGAGGGAAAATAATGTTTCGGTTTAGCAAATGTTGAGTAGTGAGTAATGAATGGAAAATAAAAAAACTCAGTACTCACCACTCACCAATTCAAAATGAAAATCCTTATAAGGCTCCCAAATTGGCTTGGCGACGTGGTAATGAGTACTGCTTTCGTTTCTGCCGTAAGGGAGCTTTACCCGGAGGCGACAATTGATGTAATCATTAAAAAAGAATTTGTTGCAATAGCTTCACTTATACCTGGCTTGCGTAAGGTGCACTCTTTTTCAAAACAGGAAAACAAAGGTTTAGCGGGAGTTTTTAGGTTTGGAAAAAAACTAAGAGCTGAAAACTACGACCTGTTTTTTAACCTGCCCGAATCGTTGTCCTCACTTGTAATGGGATGGGCCACCAGGGCAAACCATCGCGTTGGATTTGGAAAAGAGGGTGGATTTTTTTTATTGACCCGTCATTTTAAAAAACCCGAAAACATTCACCGTGTCGATGAATACATTTCCTTGCTGGAGCAATTTACCGGCAAAACAATTGGTAACAGGCAGGTTAGTTTGGATGTGCAAAAACCGGGAAAGCCAATAACCGATCGGGTGCTGGTGAATTTCAATTCCGAAGCTGCTTCGAGAAGAATGCCTATAGAAAAGGCTAAATCGCTGCTTAATTTATTAAACAATCATTTTAAAGAAGTTGAATTCACCTTTGTAGGAGCGCCAAAAGAGGCTCCTTTTATTGATGAAATTATCAAGGGCGCTGAAAACATCGGAAGGATAAGAAATTTTGCAGGCAAAACCGACCTGGTATCACTTAGCCATCTTATGGCAGGTTGTACGGCTATGATTACTACAGATTCGGGGCCTGCACACCTGGCTAATAGTGTAAATACGCCCGTTATCGTATTATTTGGCGCGGGCAATGAAAACAATACCGCGCCATACAACACCCACAATCTGACCGTTTTGCGGGCCGGGAAACTCGATTGCGAGCCCTGCGTTAAAAACACCTGCAAACTGTATGGCATACCAAAATGCATGCAACTGTTAGATGACTTGCAGATCATTAATGCTTTGAGCGTATATTTGCCCCATGCTTAGAGACGAAGTTGCGAAAGCTTTTAAAATTATACAGGACGGCGGGATTATCCTCTACCCTACCGATACCATTTGGGGTATTGGCTGCGATGCCACCAATACCGAGGCTATCAAAAAGATCTACAAACTAAAACAGCGGGACGAAGCAAAAAGTATGATCATTTTGCTGGACAACGAAAATAAGCTTGAAAGCTACATCAGCGACATGAACCCGTTGGCCTATGATTTGATAGAATATGCCGAAAACCCGCTGACATTGGTAATGCCTGGCGCAAAAAATATTTCGCCGGCATTGATCAGCAGCGACGGCAGCATTGGTATCCGGATTTCAAAGCATCCATTTTGCCAGCAATTGATCCAAAGAATGAGAAAACCACTGGTTTCTACCTCTGCAAACATCAGCGGTAAACCATCGCCCCAATATTTTTCGCAAATTGATGACGAAATAATAAATGGCATAGATTACGTGGTTGACCTGGATCAGCATAGTATGGAAATAAAAAATCCATCAACTATAATGAAATTGGCACCAAACGGAAGTTTTGAATTTCTGCGGCGGTAGTTACCTTTCTGGCAAAAATGACACGAAATAATAATCGGTGAAATCACAATTTAACTCAGTGGAATCCAAAAATTAATTGAAAAAACACCTTCAACACCCTATATTTTCAGTCATTTCAAAACTGGCTGCAGCGCAAAATGTACAGACTTTTGCCATCGGGGGATTCGTGCGCGACCTTTTCCTTGAGCGGCCTTCAAAAGATATCGACATTGTGGTTATCGGCAATGGCATTTCTTTTGCCGAGCTTGTTGCCCAAAAACTACACGTAAAACTGGCCGTGTTTAAAAACTTCGGCACTGCATCACTTAAATACCAGGATTTGGACATAGAATTTGTAGGCGCCCGTAAAGAATCATACCGTTTGGATTCAAGAAAACCCATCGTAGAGAACGGGACACTGGAGGATGACCAGAAGCGGCGCGATTTCACCATTAACGCCCTTGCCATTTCATTACACCCCGATACTTATGGCCAGCTTTTAGATCCCTTTAACGGCATTGCCGACCTTGAACAAAAACTAATCAGGACCCCCTTAAATCCAATCGAAACGTTTTCAGACGATCCTTTGAGAATGCTGCGTGCTATCCGCTTTGCTTCGCAATTGAATTTTAAGATAGACGATATCGCGGTAAAAGCTATAGTTGAAAATGCTCACCGGATCAGCATTATATCTCAGGAGCGCATCACTGATGAACTAAATAAGATCATTTTATCAGCCAAACCCTCCATTGGTTTCAACTATTTATTTGATACCGGCCTGCTGCATAAAATATTCCCCCTAATGACGGCACTTTATGGTGTAGACTATATCGATGGTAAAGGGCATAAAGACAACTTTTACCATACCCTGCAGGTATTGGATAATATTTGCGAAACAACAGATGATCTATGGCTGCGCTGGGCCGCCATTTTGCATGACATTGCCAAACCGGCCACCAAACGCTTTGAGCCCGGCCATGGCTGGACTTTTCACGGGCATGAGGACAAAGGCGCCCGGATGGTACCTAAAATATTTACCCAGTTAAAGCTACCCCTGAACGAAAAAATGAAATTCGTTCAAAAAATGGTACAGCTGCATCTTCGGCCTATTGTGCTGGCACAATCAATCGTTACTGATTCGGCAGTGAGGCGTTTGCTTTTTGAAGCCGGTGAAGACATTGAAAGCCTGATGTTGTTGTGTAAAGCAGACATTACTACCAAAAACGAATACAAGGTAAAAAAATACCGGCAAAATTTTGAGCTGGTACAGCAAAAGCTGAAAGACGTTGAGGAACGTGATAATATGCGCAACTGGCAACCGCCGGTTACAGGTATTGATATTATGGAATTATTTGGTATTAAAGAAGGGCGCGAGGTTGGCATTATTAAAAACCAGATCCGCGAAGCGATACTGGAAGGCGAAATCCCTAACGAGCGGGAAGCGGCCATAAATTATACCATAGAAAAGGGCGAAGAAATTGGCCTGAAAGTTGTTGGGAAGAGTTGATTTCAGATTTCGCAATTTCGATTTCCGATTTTTAATTTACAGGGCATTTGGTAATTAATTTAATCAAAAAAGAGCAGATATTTCGCGGTTGACATTCTGACTCCGCATTAAAATAAATCCAAAATAGAACATTCGACATCCGAAATAAACCAAAACATTATTATTTTTGTAAAAATCTACTAAAAATGGCACTATACAGGTTCAGGATCACCTTTGAAGACTACGATGATGTTTTAAGGGAAATAGATGTAAAATCTAACCAAACATTTGAGGACCTTCACCGGGCTATCCACCAATCTACAGGGTATAATCCTGAATATCCTTCTTCCTTTTATATCAGTAACGACCAATGGATAAAGGGCGAAGAAATCACCTATATGCCTAATCAAAAAAGGATCGATCGTGGTGTTGCGCTGATGGACAAGGTAAAACTATTGAGCTATATAGACGATCCGCACCAAAAATTCTATTATACATTTAATTTCGACCGCCCCTTTGATTTTCACGTAGAGTTGATGAAGATTATTTTGGACGAAACGCCGGGCACTTCTTACCCGGCTGTAATTAAATCAGTAGGCGAGGCGCCTAAACAATTTGGCAATGTGGTAACCCCTACTGCTGCCCCGGCTGCCAGCGATGATTTTGATTTCTTAAATGAAATGTCGTACGGAGAAGAAGATGCCGAAGACTTTACTGAAATTGCGGATACTGATGAAATAGGCGAAGAAGATAAAACAACCGCAGTTGAGGATGAGGAAGAAGATGAATTCGGGAGCGAATTTTCAGACGACGAAGGCTTTGAAGACGACAGCAAACTGTCGCACGGGGACGATTATTAGGTAGTTCATAGTTGATGGTTCATAGTTCATAGCAGCTACGTGATAGATCACAATTCATGGCCGCTACACAACAAATTGAGACTTGTTATATATACGGCGAGTTTTTCCTCCAACAATACATTTCCCATAAGACCAATGAACTATCATCCATAAGCTTCCGACTATGAACCATGATCTATGAACCATGAACTACCCGCCCTCATCGTAATTGCCGGCCCAACTGCTTCTGGAAAAACTGCAGCAGCTATTGAGCTGGCAAATCATTATAAAACGGTGATCGTATCGGCTGATTCACGGCAGTTTTATAGGGAGATGTCTATCGGTACCGCAAAACCAAGTGATGCTGAACTGACGGCTGCTAAACACTATTTCATCAATTCACATTCCATCACCGATCCTTTTTCTGCTGGCGACTATGAGAAGCAGGCCCTGAGTTTATTGAATGAACTGTTTAAAGTTCATGACAAAGTGATTTTCGCAGGAGGGTCCGGCTTGTTTATAAGAGCGGTATGCGAAGGTTTTGATGAGTTCCCCGACGTTGAACCGGGCATCCGGGATAAACTAAACGCGGAGCTTGATGAACAAGGGCTATCGTTTTTACAGGAAAAGTTAAAACTGGCCGACCCGGCATATTATAATCAAGTCGACCTAAACAACCCCCAACGTGTCATCAGGGCATTAGAAGTTTTTGAAAACACCGGAAAACCCTATTCATCATTCAGGAGCACAAAGGTCAATAAACGGCCGTTCCGATCTATAAAATTTGGATTAACCCTGCCAAGGGAAGTATTGTACCAGCGCATTAACCACCGTGTGGATGAAATGGTAAAGCAAGGCCTGGTGGAAGAAGTGAGATCATTATTGCCTTACCGCAACATAAATGCCCTCAACACTGTTGGATACACCGAGTTATTCGATTATTTTGACGGGAAAACCAACCTTGACGACGCCATTTCAGCCATCAAACAAAATACCCGCAGGTTCGCCAAACGACAATTAACCTGGTTCAGGAAAGATGATGAGATAATTTGGCAGCAAGCCGATAAAAAAGAACTGATTACTGATATGATTTCCGCTATAGCTACTATCTTAGCATAAAGATAAGTCTGTGAACATGGTAAATTTGAGTATCGTCCAATTCACACCCGTTTGGGGTGATAAACCGCAAAACCTTCATCAAATAACCACACTGCTTAAAGATCTAAAGGCTGATATCATCGTGTTGCCTGAACTTTGTACCACCGGGTATTCATTTTTAAACCAGGAAGAAGCGTTGATTGCGAGCGAAGACGAAACGGGTGAAGGCGTAAAACGCCTCCGAAGACTCGCTGTTGAATTGCAGGCAATGATCGTTGCCGGTTTTGCGGAAAAAGATGGCGACAAAACATATAACTCCGCGTTGGTGGCGTTACCTGATAACACCTTCAAAATCTATCGCAAAACACACCTTTTTTATAAAGAAAAACTCTGCTTTGAACCCGGAGATTCAGGCTTTTTTGTGGTTGACCATCCACTGGTAGATTGTAAAGTTGGGATAATGGTTTGTAACGACTGGCGCTACCCCGAAGCAGCCAGGAGCCTTGCATTACTTGGCGCTGATGTAATTGCCTGCCCGAGTAACCTGGTTTCAACTTTATGGGGCGTGGGCATGCCTGCACGGGCTCTTGAAAATAAAGTATACCTGGCGATAACCAACCGCTGCGGCACCGAAAAAAGAATACTGGAAGATGACAGCGAACAAACCTTAACATTTAATGGAGGATCGGTAGTTTACGATTTTAATGGTGCGCAATTGGTGCAGGCAGGGAAAAACGAAGACGCTGTTTTAACGGTACAAATTGACCCGCATTTAACGCGCAATAAATCATTTAACGCCTACAACAACCTTTTTACAGACCGAAGGCCGGATATGTATTCTCTCGATTAAAATTAGCTCCAAACCCCAGCTATGGAAGAAAACCAAACCGGCCACGAAACCGGAAAATCTCACTTTATACGCGCATTAAACCTGCCAACCGGAATTTTACTGGTTGCCGGTATCATGATCGGCTCGGGGGCCTTTAAAAAAATTGTGCCAATGGCGCAAACTTTGCATAGCGGAGAGTATATTTTATTGGCCTGGATAATTGCCGGGGTTATCACCATGTTCGGAGCTTTTACCTATGCAGGCCTTGCCACGATGACCACTGAAACCGGCGGAGTATATGAATATTTCCGGCTCATCTACGGTGATTTTATCGCTTTTATTTTTGGATGGTCGGCTTTTACCATCATTGGCAGCGGCGCCATTGCCGCGCTGTCGTTTGTATTCGCGCAATCTTTTAATACTTTGGTGCATTTACCCGATCCTTTCAGTTCACTTAAGGATATTGGTATCGGCCATTCCGTTTTTCCTTTTGCTGATTCCGGGATAAAATTACTGGGTGTTTTGGCTGTTATTTTATTAACCTGGTTTAATATCAGGGGTATAAAAAATGGCGGTGCCTTAAATAACATTGTCACATCTGCAAAGATCCTCGGGATTGTACTGCTGATCATTGGCGGGCTGTTTTTCACAGGGCGCCCGGTGTTAAACATCGAAACAAAAATCGCCTCCGATTATCCACAGGGCTTATCCCTGTTAAGTGCATTATTTGGCGCTATGCTCAGCGCGCTATGGGCTTATGATGGATGGGCCAATGTTACCTATGTTACGGGTGAGATTAAAAACCCGCAACGCAATGTGCCTTTAGCGATAATCGGGGGCGTGGGCATCGCCATGACGTTGTACATCCTGCTTAATTACGCTTACATGCAGGTTATGCCCATTGCTCAACTGGCGCAATTAGGTCCCAATAGAATAGCTGCCGCCGAAGTCGCCGGGGTATTAATGGGTAAATCAGGATCAGTAATCATTGCTTTACTCATCATCATTTGCACTTTTGGAGCCTTAAATGGTTGCATCATCTCTTATCCGCGTATTTACTTCCGCATGGCCCAGGAAAAAGTTTTTTTCAGTAAGGCCGGGGCAATCCATCCGGCATTCTGTACACCGCACGTCGCGCTTATCTATTCGGCAATATGGAGCTGTATTCTGTTGGTTAGCGGCACTTTCGACCAGATCACTAACCTGATCATTTTCGCTTCCTTTGCTTTTTTTGCCCTGGGGGCTTATGGCGTAGTACGGATGAAAATGAAAAACGTGATTAAATCTACAGTGATCGGGTACCCGGTTATTCCTTTTATTATCATCCTTTTTTGTATCGTACTGGTCATCAATACGATCATTACGCAACCTGAAGCTTCCGCAATAGGTTTATTCCTGATTTTAAGCGGAACTCCGTTTTATTTTTACTTTAAACAAAAAAGCTGATGATACTTTTTGGAATAAACCAAAATTTAATCCAACAACGATTGCAAATAGATCCCATAGCCGCTTTTGATATATTTATTAACCAAAACCACTAACTGTTCGTCATTTATAAATCCGCGGCGGTAGGCTACTTCCTCAATACAGCCTATTTTTGTAGCCTGTCTTTTTTCAATAACTCTTACATATTCGGTAGCATCGCTTAATGAGTCAAATGTACCGGTATCCAGCCAGGCGGTTCCCCTGTCCATTACACCTACGTGCAGGTTACCTTGTTCAAGGTAATATTTATTTACGTCTGTAATTTCATATTCACCCCGGGGCGAAGGTTTAAGCTCTTTGGCTATTTTTATCACCTGGTTATCATAAAAATACAAACCGGGTACTGCATATTTTGATTTGGGATGAACAGGTTTTTCTTCGATGGAAAGCGCCGTAAAATGCTCATCAAATTCCACTACGCCATATCGTTCAGGGTCGGCAACT
>NZ_CAIWNH010000412.1 GCF_903913935.1 uncultured Mucilaginibacter sp. | reverse complement strand
TTAATTATTGTGGAAATATTTGCGATCACAAAGGGGGCGTCAATTGCTCAAAAAAAGAAAAAACATGCTCCTATAAAATAGTCCCGGATAGTGCCTTATATTTACAAGGACAAAATAAAAATTGTTAATCATTGACAATAAACCATAACAATTTTTATGAGCAGAAATTGATTCACCATGAAAAAGATATTTGGCGCCCTTTTAAATTACTTTATTAAAGGGCTGTTAATTGTTGTACCGCTTGGGGCAGCTTTCCTCTTAATTTTTTGGGCAGTAAAAAGTATTGATAACGCGCTTAACTTAAGCGGTATATTATTGACTGATGCCAAAGGCAAGCCTATTTACATTCCCGGCCTGGGCATTTTAAATGTTTTAGTGCTGATCTTGATTGCGGGCATAATGGTAACTAACGTAGTAACTGACCCTATCAAACGATGGTTCAATCGCTGGCTTAACCGTTTACCTCTTTTAAAATTCCTGTATTCTTCCATAAAGGACCTTACTGAGGCTTTTGTTGGGGAGGAAAAAAAATTCAATGAACCTGTTATCGTCGAAGTGAATGAATTTGGTTTGAAAAAGATAGGATTTATGGTACAGCGCGACCTCACTAAACTAAATTTACCTGGCGATGTTGCGGTTTATTTCCCCTTCTCTTACTCCTTTGCCGGGCAAGTGGTCATCATATCAGCCGATAAAGTAAAACCAATTGATAAGAGTGCCGCAGATATGATGAAATTTGTAATATCCGGCGGTGTAAGCGGTATTTAGATTCAGGTTGTTATCAATCCGCCATTTGCTGTTTTTAGCCCAAAAAATCAGGCCCGTTTAAAACTTCTTATGGCGATAAAAGTACTGATAAGCATCAGCACCGCCCCTAAAAGATACGGCGCACCCGGGTAATAAACTTCCGATCCTTTTTTGGTAAAGAAAAAAAACACATAGCTGAATAGCAGCGGGCCGATGATGAGGCTGATGCTGTTTAAAATCGCAAATGCGCCTTGTAGTTCGCCCTGTTCATTTTTTGCTACCTTTTCGCTGGCTAAGCCTTGTAAGGCAGGGCCGGATAAGCCGCCCAGGCAATAGGGAACCATGCAGAAATATAGCATCCAGCCTTTGCCTGCTATGGCTATCAGCAGCAAACCCAAAGCATAAAATATCAGGCCGGCAATAATATTCTTTCGCTGGCCAAATTTCGGGACGGTATACCTGATCAAACCTCCCTGTATACCGAACAAAACCAACCCGATGAATAGCCCCAAGTAGCCTACGCTCGCCGGGGTCCAGTTAAATTTTTCATAAATGAAAGTCGACAGCAAATACTCTACCGCTTTTTGGCCTATATAAACTATAGCGGTAGCGCTCAACAAGGTGGCGAGTGTTGGTTGTTTTTTATAAATCCTTTGCAATGATAAAAACGGATTAGCCCTGCTCCATTCAAATTTTCTGCGATTTTCTTTTGCTAATGATTCAGGTAACACGAACAAGCCGAACAAGGCATTTGCAAAGGCGAAACCTCCGGCTGCTATAAAAGGCAGCCTGATATTAATAACAAAAAGAAAAGCACCTAAAGCGATCCCTACAATCAGGCCTATTGCCGAAGCTGCACCGACAAGACCAAAATTAGCGGCTCTTTTGTCTCCTGTACTCACATCTGCAATATAGGCTGTGGCGGTGGAAGTACTTGCGCCGCAAACACCTGCTATAAACCGCCCAACAAATAACCACGCAATAGTTGGTGCAAAGGCCATCACCACATAATCTAACCCAAAACCAAATAACGAGATCAACAAAATGGGACGTCGCCCGTAGCGGTCGCTGAGGTTGCCCATAATGCTGGCAAATATCAGCTGCATAGAAGCATAAACAAAGGTTAACCAGCCAATATATTCCGATGCTTTATTCACATCGATATGCCCCAATACCTGCAATAACTTCGGCAGCACCGGAATAATAATACCTAAACCGAGCACATCAATAAAAATGGTAATAAATATAAAGCTTAATGCTGCGGATTGTTTCGGTTGGGGCATGCTTATAAGTTGATTGGGTTGATAAAGTTAAATTAAGTTGATTGAGTTATTAATAAAAACTTTTATACGTTGATTTATGATCAACTCGGCACAACATACTCACTAAATCAACTTAATCCAACTTAATCAACTAATTTAATTCCGTTTAAAACTCCTGATGGCTAAAAAAGTACTGGCAAGCATTAACACTGCGCCTAAAACAAAAGGCGCCCCGGGAAATTGAAATGGTGCAGCCTTGCTGGTAAAAAATGAAAACGACCAAGCCATTATTAACGGTCCGAAGATAGAACTTAGACTGATGAGGCTGGTTAAACCACCCTGCAATTCGCCTTGTTCATTTGCCGGCACGCTGTTGCTCATATACCCTTGCAACGCAGGGCCTGCTATTCCGCCCAGGCAGTAAGGAACCAAAATTACAAACATCATCCACCCTTGCGAAGCGAATGCAAATAAAAACAAGCCGATGCTGTAAAGTGATAAGCCGATCCAAATACTTCGTTCCTGCCCAAGTTTAGGTATAACAATACGGATAAGACCGCCCTGAACGGCTGCAACCATTATCCCGACAAACCCTAACGATAAACCTACCATACGATTACTCCATGCGAATTTTTGGATAGTGTAAAATGTCCAGACACTTTGAACAGATTGTACAGCAAAATAAACCAGGAAAAGAGAAACCGCCAGGCCGAAAACCTTTTTATATTTATTTAATTGCAACAACGAACCTATGGGGTTTGCCCTTAACCAGCTAAATGGCCTGCGGTTTTCAACAGCTAAAGATTCTGGTAAAATAAAGTAACCATAACCAGCATTTAACAAAGCTAAAACTGCCGCTGCAATAAAAGGGTATTGTGTATTAAAACCTCCTAAAAATCCACCGATAACAGGCCCGAAAATAAAACCAATGCCAAAGGCCACACCAACAAGTCCAAAATTTGCCGCGCGTTTATCTGGTGTACTTATGTCGGCGATATAGGCATTTGCAGTAGTAAAACTTGCACCTGTAATTCCGGCAATAACCCTTCCTACAAATAACCATCCTATTGATGGCGCAAAAGCGAGAAATAAATAATCAATACCAAAACCAAGGAGAGAACTTAATAAGACGGGCCTACGGCCAAATTTATCGCTCAAGTTGCCAATTACTGGCGAGAAAAAGAATTGCATAGCAGCATAGGCAAAGGCCAATCCACCAGCATAAATGGCTGCCTGACTTAAACTACCATGAATAAGGTGTTGAATTAGTTTTGGCAATACCGGTATGATAATGCCAAAGCCCATAACATCAATTAAAATAGTAACAAAAATAAAGCCTAATGCGGCTTGACCTTTAGGTTTGATCATAATACCAAAATGTTGTTAACATTTCTTAAAAATTCGGTTTCAGCACATATTTCTCGTAAAACTTAAAGATATGCCCTGCTGCTTCTTCGGCCGTATCAACCAACCGGTAAAGGTTCAGGTCATCGGGGTGGATATTGTGCTCCTGTGCAAGCATTTTTTCTTCGATCCAGTTAAAAAGCCCCTTCCAGTAGTCAATGCCCACAAATACGATTGGGAACCGGGCGATCTTGCCGGTTTGGATCAGCGTGATCGCTTCAAATGATTCGTCCATTGTTCCAAAACCACCCGGCAAAATGATAAAGCCCTGGGAGTATTTCATGAACATCACCTTCCTGATAAAAAAGTAGTCAAACTCCAATATTTTATCCCTGTCGATGTATTTATTATGGAATTGTTCAAAAGGAAGTTCAATGTTTAAACCAACAGACTTACCACCCGCCTCGTATGCGCCCTTGTTGGCTGCTTCCATCACACCGGGTCCGCCACCTGATATAACACCGTAGCCGCGTTCTGTTAAAATACGGGCAGTTTCTTCGGCTAACTTATAATACGGATTATCATTATGGGTTCGAGCAGAACCAAATATGGAAACGCAGGGTCCTATTTTAGCCAGCTTTTCGAAGCCTTCAACAAATTCGGCCATTATTTTAAAGATCTGCCAGGAGTCGGTAACTTTTATTTCCTGCCAGTTTTTGTTTTCAAATGCTTGTCTTATTTTTTCTTCACCGGTCATGGATAATTATTGAATTAGTGAATTAGTGAATTGTTAGTTAAGTAGAGGTTTAATGAATGACGGCCGTTTTTGTTTTTGGGGATGACGTAATAAATAAACCCGCGAAGGTAATCAAGCCGTTAAAAAGGATCAATTCGTTATCAAAAACATAACCACCCAGCAATCTGGCCGAATTGATACTCAGGTAATAACATATCGCCGGCGAAATCAAACAAATAAACGGCACCAGCTTATCCTTAACCTGCCGTTTACCTGCAAAAAGCCCGAAGGAGTACAAACCAAGCAGCGGCCCGTACGTATAGGATGCCACTTTAAATATCGCATTCACTACAGCCCCATCATTGATGGCATTAAAAATAATAATGGTTAAAAACATCGCTCCGGAGAAAGCGATATGCACGAAATGCCGGGTAGTTACCATTTGCCTGCTGCTGGTGGCTTCCTTTTTATCAAACCCTAAAAAATCCACACAAAATGAAGTGGTTAACGCAGTTAAAGCAGAGTCAGTTGTCGCGAAAGTAGCTGCGGTTAAGCCAAGCATAAACACCATTGCGGGCACCAGGCCCAAGTATTTTAGGGCGATAGTTGGGTACAGGTAATCGGTTTTCTCCACCTTAATACCGTATTTATTGGCGTAGATCCAAAGCAGGGCGCCAACACTTAAAAAGAAAATGTTGATCACCACAAAAACTGCGGTGAAGCTGAACATATTCTTTTTTGCTTCGCGGATATTTTTTAGGCTGAGGTTTTTTTGCATCAGGTCCTGATCTAGGCCCACCATGGCCACTGTAATAAACAATCCACCCAAAAAAGCCTTTACAAAATGGAACTTACTGCCCATAAAGTTGGTAAAAAAGAAAATCTTTGAATAACTGCTGGTCTTAATCGCTTCTGCGGCCTGGAATATGCTGAGGTGAAGACTCTGGCAGATAAAATAAATAGATAAAAAAACCGACGACACCAAAAACAAGGTTTGCAGGCTATCGGTAATAATAATGGTTTTTAAGCCGCCTTTAAAGGTGTACGACCAGATCAGCACCAGGCAGATCAAACCAGTTACAGCAAACGGAATGTGATAACTATCAAAAATAAACTTTTGCAGGACGATCACCACCAGGTAAAGACGGAATGCTGAACCTATGATCCGGCTGATCAGGAAAATACCTGCAGCCGTTTTATAGCTCCAAACGCCTAAAGCGCCTTCAATATAACTGTATATCGAAGTCAATTTTAAGCGGTAATAAAGCGGCAGTAAAACAGTAGCAATAATAATAAAGCCTGCCGCATTACCTAAAACAAACTGAAAATACTCAAACTGGTCGCCGGTGGGTGCACCAACCTTGCCTGGTACAGAAATAAAGGTTACGCCGCTCAATGCAGTGCCAATCATCCCGAATGCTACCAGGTACCATTTTGAGTTGCGGTTAGCAACGAAGAAAGTATCATTGCTGGACGATTTCCTTGACGTTAGCCACGAAATTACCAGCAACACTAAAAAGTAGCCTATAATGAAAGAGAGTAGTATACCTGGTGACATATATTTAGTCCGAAAGTCGGGAAGTCCGAAAGTCCGAAAGATTGATTTTCTTACAGTTAATCATATTTCATTCCTTATTAATCCCGACTTATTTTAATGCGTTTTTCAATCCATTTATCATAACTAAAATCTCTTCACATAATGAATAAATTTTAGCGAAATTTTCCTCAGTTATCAAATTTCGTTTTTGGGCTAAATATAGACAACCTACAACTTCCACGTTTGATCGTAATGCATATCCTAAGAATTTATTGAATTCTGCATTTGACTGCCCGGTCGACCCTTCAGCAATATTTAATGAAACAGAATCCCCTGCTCTTTTTATTTGCGCAGTTAATATAAACAATTCATCTTTAGGAAATGACTTGGTCAATTCATTAATTTCAAAAGCAAGATCAACCACTTTTTGCCAAACTTTTAACTTTTCAAATTTAAAACCCATAGCAAAGGAAAACTTATTGCGTGCAAGTTATCAAACAAAAACTATTTAACACTTTAATTTAACTTCCCAACAAAAAAATCTTCCGGACTTTCGGACTTCCGGACTTTCGGACTAATAACTATCTTTGAGCAATGAACTTTTCATCCAAATTACTGGAAGATGCCGTTGCTGAATTTTCAAAACTACCGGGTGTTGGGCAAAAAACCGCCCTGCGATTGGTGCTGCACCTTTTAAATCAGGATGTTCAGGATGTAGAAAGATTTAGCAAGAGCATTAGCAAACTGCGTAACGAGATCCAGTTTTGCCAGGTTTGTTTAAACATTTCTGATCATCCGGTATGCGAGATTTGCGCTTCGCCAAAACGCGACCACAGCCTGATTTGTGTGGTTGAGGACACCCGCGATGTGATGGCTATTGAAAACACCAATCAATACAATGGGGTTTATCATGTATTGGGGGGACTGATCTCGCCAATGGACGGCATCGGCCCTTCAGACCTGGAAGTGGATTCTTTGATTGAGCGCTTAAAGACCAATGAGGTACAGGAAGTTATTTTCGCCCTGAGTGCTACCATGGAAGGCGACACTACTTTGTTTTATTTGCATAAAAGATTAAAAAATTTCGAAATAACTATCTCAACTATTGCCCGTGGCATAGCTTTTGGAGGTGAATTAGAGTACGTAGACGAAATCACATTGGGGAGATCCATTGCTACACGTGTACCGTATATCAATTCACTATCAAAGTAACATGAAGCTATCAGTAATTGTGGTTAATAACAATGCCGGCGCATTGCTTCAGCAAGCGTTAAATTCTTTAATTAGTGCTTGTAAAAACATTGATTACGAATTGATTATAGTTGACAACACTTTAACAGAACACGCCACCGATGCGCTGCAAAGTCAATTTCCACATGCTTTATTCATCACCAATACTACTTATCAGGGTATAGCCAAAGCTAACAATGAGGCGATCAACCAGGCCAACGGAGAGTATATTTTAGTAGTCAGTACGGATACAATTTGCGGCAAAGACTCATTACAGAAGGCTTGCTCCTTTATGGATGAGCATCCCGATTCAGGAGGACTTAGCGTGCGGATGCTTAATCCGGAGGGCCGCTTTTTACCGGAATCTATACACGGCTTAGATAGATACTGGGCTGAATTTCTAAAGTTTATCGGCTTTGCCCGTAACCTCAGTAAGACCCGCTTATACAATCGCAACCGTAAGGATTGGGTTGAAGAATTTCAAATTTCAGAAATCGATATTCTGAGCAGCGATTTTATGTTGCTACGCAAATCTGTGCTAAACGAAATTGGTTTATTTGACGAACGCTTTTTGATGTACGGTCATAATATTGATCTGTCATACCGCATCAGGCTTGCCGGCTATAAAAATTATTACTTCCCCAAAACATATATCATTAACTATGAAAGGCAGCAATTGCCAAAATTTAGCTGGAATTACATTAAGTATTTTTATGGAGCGATGATTATCTTCGCCGTTAAATATTTAATACGGGTGCCTCAAATAAAAGTGGATGGCATCCCGGCATTGTTCCAGCATTCGTATGAAGTTAAAGGATAAAACAGTTATCATCACCGGGGCGTCATCAGGCATCGGAAAATCACTTGCAACAGAATTTGCCAAACGCGGCGCTAACCTTATTTTAGGCGCCCGGCAATTTGTTACCTTATGCGAACTTGCACAAAGCCTTGAAAAAGAATTCGGGATAAAGGCTGTTGCCGTTCAGTGTGATGTAACACATGAAGAAGATTGCGATCATTTGATCAAACAAACCCTCGTTACTTTCGGTAAAATTGATATATTGATCAATAATGCAGGTATCTCCATGAGAGCTTTGTTTAACGATGCCGATGTTAAAGTTTTAAAAGCCGTTATGGATGTAAACTTTTGGGGCACGGTGTACTGTACCAAATATGCATTGCCTGAAATTTTAAAGACAAAGGGCACTATTGTCGGTGTTTCTTCTATTGCCGGGTACAAAGGTTTACCGGGCCGTACGGGCTATTCGGCCTCGAAATTTGCAATGAATGGCTTCCTGGATGCATTAAGGGTAGAAAATATAAAAACAGGCATTAATGTAATTACCGCATGCCCTGGGTTTACGGCATCCAATATCCGTAATACTGCTTTAGACCAAAGCGGACAACAACAGGGTGAAAGCACCCTGCACGAAGAAAAAATGATGACGTCAGACGAGGTTGCCAAAATTATTGCTAATGGTGTAGAGAACCGTGCACGTACACTCATTATGACCGGCCGGGGCAAACTAACGGTATTCTTAAGTAAGATTTTACCGGGATTGTTGGATAAACTGGTTTATAATACTATTGCAAAGGAGAAAAACTCTTTATTGAAATAGAGCATCAGCAATATTTTATTTTTATATTAATCGATTTCCAAAAAGGATATCTCAGAATTTAAGACAAATTCCTTTATTTCATTTGATTTAGAAAGTAATTTATTAGCGATTTTAAGGTTTGACGAATTGCCAAAACGCAACCAGACGATTTTAGGAGGAGATCCCTTTAAAGTAGCTAAATCAATAAAATCACTGTCAAATGTTACGATTGTAAAATCGTTTTTGAAAGCATACATCCAAATTTCAAGGTCCGATGCATCGACTAAATTAAGCTGTTTGACTTGTTTTACATAATCAAAAGTATCGGATAGAAGCGAAACCACTCTGAACGAAATATTCTGATCAAGAAGTATTTTCACGAAACTACTCTTAATTTATGTTCTTTGTCTGCGGCATATGACAAACAAGCTTTTATTTGGTCTTCAGTTAATTCTGGAAAATCTGAAATAATATCGTTTACAGACAGCCCTTCAGATAACCAACTTAACACATCGTATACAGATATCCTGGTACCGATAATGATAGGCTTCCCAAATCTCTTTTCGGGATTGATTTCAATATATTGCGTGTAATTCATTATGCTAATATACCAATAATTTAAAACAAGGTAAAGCAGTTCTAATTTGTCGAGAGTTGAATGGCTTATTTATTAGCGTATCTGTTAAAATATTTTTTAAAGTCTATGAACCATCAACGATGAACTAAATATTCGCCACCAATTCATGTTCACTGATCTTGCTCAGATCCAATACTATCCGGCCATCGTCATCCCGGTTAAATACTGGTTTAAATTTAGCGTCCCAAACTATTTCGTGGTATTGATAACTGGTACGGGAGTGAACCGTTTGCGAAAAAGTATCATCAAACGCCCGAAGTAATATGGCAAACCCTGCTTCCGATTTTTCAAGGTCTTCTTTTGTCATGTCAACCAATGGGCTGTTTTCATCCAGCGGATGCACGATGGTCCAGTTCATCGTCAGTACGCTCACCTTGCGCCTTTCCACTTCAAGGGGATAAAATCGCCGCATTACCTTGCCATCCACATTTTCATTAAATGAGAAAATAATCTCAATCTCCAGGTCGATCAGGATATTTCGGCGTAAATTGGCCAACCTGAACATAACTCCTTTGCTATTTTCGAGATAAGGAGCCACCAAAATATTCTTACTGTATATAATCTGTGCCGACGGCCTTGAAAAGCGCCCATATAATAATCCTGTAGCCAACGCAAACGCAAGCAGGCCCATCATCGATTCCAATGCTGCTACACGATTGGCACCCATTCCTCTTGGGCTGATGTGCCCGTATCCTACTGTTGAAATAGTTTGTGCCGAGAAAAAGAAAGCGTCCCAAAAATGGTTGAATTCGGTATTGCCTGAACTACCGTCCAAACTCCCAGCCCCAAATGACATATATATGAATGCGAATATTACATTTAAAACAGCGTAACCGCTTATCACCATGATCCAGAATTTTGTCCAGCTCATGGTTATTAGTGTATGATAGTTATTTGCGGTATTAAAAAATGGCAGGCCCACCCTTTTTACATTAGGGCTGCCGTCTTTATTGATCAGCTGCTGGTTTTTAATCACCGGCTGAGGGCCAAAGCCAAGATCATCTTCCGGATTTATTTTTCTTTTACGTATCGCCATTTTATCGGTTGATCATGCTGATGGATCGAGCTGTTGATTAAGTTTGTCCAAATATATCACATCTTATTAAACGGACATTTTTTTAATTTAATCAGCTTGTCGCGTAAAAATATCATTCTGCTTGCTTTTAGAAAAAAAATCTCCATATTTGTGCCATAAAACAATAATGAAAACATTAAACAATAATTGGTGGTGGCTTAACGAGTAATCGTAAGGCAATTCCATTTTTGTTTTTTAAAGATATTCAGAAGGGTTGCCAGTAATGGTAACCCTTATTTTTTGCCCCCCGGCCCCCTAAAGGGGGAGAAAAAGGCGGGTAAACAGAAATACAAATTAATTAACATTTAAATTCCCCCTTTAGGGGGTTAGGGGGCATGAAACAGATATTAAATCATCTTTTTGAACACAAAACCTTTACCCACGGCCAGTCAAAAGAAATTTTGACCGCTATCGCGCAGGGTAAATACAACAATTCACAAATGGCGGCATTTATGACGGCCTATTGCATGCGCAGCATTACGGTGAATGAGCTGGAAGGTTTCCGCGATGCCATGTTGGAGCTGTGCCTGCCAATTGAGCTGGAGGCAGGCGAAGTAATTGACCTTTGCGGTACCGGTGGCGATGGAAAAGATACTTTCAATATATCAACTCTGGCTTCTTTTGTTGTAGCGGGCGCTGGCTATAAAGTTGCCAAACATGGCAACTATGGCGTTTCATCGGGTTGCGGCTCATCCAATGTAATGGAATTTTTGGGCGCAAAATTTACCAATGATACTGATGTACTAAAAACAAATATTGACAAGGCTAATATTTGCTTTTTGCATGCCCCGTTATTTCACCCTGCTATGAAAACTGTCGCACCTATCCGCCGGGAATTGGGTGTAAAAACATTCTTTAATATGCTCGGTCCGCTGGTTAATCCTGCACGGCCTAAAAACCAACTGGTTGGCGTATTTAACCTGGAACTGGCGAGAATATACGCTTACCTGTACCAGAAATCCGACAAGCGGTATACCATATTAAATGCGCTTGAAGGCTATGACGAAGTATCACTAACCTGCGATTTTAAAACCTTTTCAGCCGATGGCGAAAAGATCAACAGCATTGAAGCACTTGGTTTTGAAAAACTAAGCCCAAAAGATATTTTAGGCGGAAGCAGTATCAGTGACTCAGCAGATATATTTTTAGCAGTATTGAATGCAAAAGCAACAGCAGCACAACAAAATGTGGTTTTGTGCAACGCAGCGCTGGCAATAAAAACCATCAACCCTGAAAAAACTTTTGCAAATAGTTTTTACGATGCGGAAGAAGCGCTGGTAAGCAAAAAGGCTTTAAAAAGTTTTAAAACTTTGATAGAGAACTAAAATGAAAGTAAAAGTCTGCGGTTTAAAAGTTCCTGAGAACATAGAAGCGGTTGCCGCTTTGAACCCCGACTACGCGGGCTTTATATTTTATGGACCATCGCCAAGGTTTATTGATAAATTGACGATCGAAGCGTTAAGCCAGGTCCCATCTTACATCAAAAAGACCGCAGTTTTTGTTAACGAAACCAAAGAAAAAGTAAGTGAGCTCATTGATCAATATCATTTTGATGCCATTCAATTACACGGTGAGGAAACACCCGATTTTGCCAATTATTTTAAAGGAAAAGTTACAGTTTTAAAGGCTTTCGGTGTAAATGAGGATTTTGATTTTAGCCGGCTGGATGAATTTAAAAACAGTGTTGACTTTTTTCTGTTCGATACTAAAACCACTATTCACGGCGGTTCCGGCAAAACATTCAACTGGAAATTATTAAACAATTACAAACTGGACGTCCCCTTTTTTTTAAGCGGCGGCCTATCACTTGAAAACCTGGAAGAAGTAAAAAACATTCGTCATCCTCAATTTCACGGTGTGGATCTCAATAGTAAATTTGAGATAGAACCGGGGCTGAAGGATATCATTAAATTAGAAAAAGCATTTGACATCATTAAACAAAATCCTATAAATGAACTACGGAGTTAATGAACAGGGTTATTATGGCGATTTTGGCGGAGCTTATATCC
>NZ_CAIWNH010000411.1 GCF_903913935.1 uncultured Mucilaginibacter sp. | reverse complement strand
ATCCGAAAATTACAACTTAATTTCTTCGTCCTTCGCTGAGAAAAAATGAAACTCAGTGATCTGGTAGGCGGGGTTGCTTTTAACCTTTATCCACTGGCTGTATTTAAAATACCATTTCCATTGGCGGTTAAAAAAGCCCTGCTTAATGTAGGCCTCAATATAAGGGTGAACTACAAGGGTAATCTTCTTTTCGTTTTGCTCAACCAATATGTAGTTGAAATTATTTTCAATATCATCCAGCAATAAAATTGTCGGGCGGATAGTACCGGTACCGTTACAGGCCGGGCAAACTTCGCTGGTAACAATATTCATTTCAGGCCTTACTCGCTGGCGGGTAATTTGAACCAACCCGAATTTGCTTGGCGGCAAAATAGTATGCTTGGCCCTGTCGTGCGACATTTCGCCCCGCAAATAATCAAACAGATCCTTGCGGTTAGTCGGCTTGTGCATGTCGATAAAATCGATCACCACAATACCACCCATATCACGCAGGCGCAACTGCCGGGCTATTTCTTTTGCAGCTTCCTTATTTACCTGGAAAGCGTTTTCTTCCTGGTTTTCTTTACTTGCTGTACGGTTACCGCTGTTTACGTCGATAACGTGCAACGCTTCGGTATGCTCGATCACCAGGTAGGCGCCACCGGCAAGGTTAACCGTTTTGCCGAAGGCAGATTTGATCTGCTTATCAACCCCGTAATGCTCAAATATCGGCACACTGTTTTTATGCAGTTTTACGATATTCTCCATCTCGGGCGAGATCTCATGCACATACGACCGGATCTCGTCAAATAAGCCGGTATCGTTGATATAAATATGCTGAAAATCCGGATTCAGGATATCCCTTAATAAAGTAGACGTACGGTCAATTTCGCCCAAAACCTTTTTAGCGGGCTCAACAGAAGGCAAACGGGTAATGAATGACTCCCATTTGGCGATCAGGTCGAGCAAATCCTTTTGCAGCTCAGCAACGCCTTTACCTTCGGATACGGTGCGTATAATTACCCCAAAATGTTTGGGTTTTATACTTTCCACTATCTTGCGCAAGCGGTTGCGTTCGGTATTACTTTTTATCTTTTTTGAGATTGAAGTAACTTCCGAAAAAGGAACCAATACCACGTAACGCCCGGCTATTGAAATATCCGAACTTAAACGAGGACCTTTGGTTGAAATTGGCTCTTTTGCAATTTGTACAGGGATAAGCTGATTTTTGGATAACAACTCAGAGATCTTTCCCCCTTTGTTAATATCGGGATCGGACTTAAAATTATCCAATAGCTTTGACTGATACCCTCCGCTGCGTACTTGCTTGGTTAGCTTCAACAGGCTTTGTACCTGCGGGCCAAGGTCAAGATAGTTCAAAAAGGCATCCTTCTCGTAGCCTACATCCACAAAAGCAGCATTTAAACCCGGCATTATCTTTTTGATACGACCGAGATAAATATCACCAACAGTATAATTGTTGCTGATTTGCTCTTTATGAAGCTCTACAAGCTGCTTGTCCTGTAATAATGCAATAGTAGTCCCGCCTGGGGATGAATCGATAATTAATTCCTTTATCAACTGCTACTCCATTTCTTAAAGCAGTTATAATAACCGCGTGTTAATAAGTGGGTAAAAAACAAAATCACCCGTGTTAAAACAGGGATATAAGCCTGGGGTAACAGCTTATTTCTTTTTATGTCTGTTCTTTCTCAAACGTTTTTTACGTTTGTGGGTAGCCATTTTGTGTCTTTTACGTTTTTTACCGCTCGGCATAATTTTATTTTTTTAAATGTTACTAATTCTTTAATTCCTTAATGTATTCATCAATCTGCTTATCAAAGGCCGCATCTGTTACAATGGCTCTGCATTTTTGATAAGCATCAATTGCTTCTTTTTTCATTCCCAGCTGTTTATAACTTTCAGCAAGGTAAAAATATGCATCCGGCATAGCCTTTTGGACAATTACGGTTTTAAACCTTTCCACCGCTTTTTCATATTGGTGCGATGTTACTGCGAACTTACCCAGGTTTAAATTTGCATTAATATTTTTCGGGTCCTGCTGCACAACCTCCAGCAATAGCATTACCCCTTTTGGAGGGCCTCCGCCATCCTGACCGATCCCTAAACTAAACCCGTTCACGTAGGCAACTCCAAGTCCGGTTTTTGCATCCAGGTTAGCCGGCTGCAATTTAAGTGCATTTGTATAGCACTCTATCGCATTATTTATCAATGCGGGTTGTTGCGCGGTGTCCTGAATAGCGCTGTAAGCATCATTAAAACGGCTTCCCGCTTTAGACCAGCTTTCAAAAGTATTTTCTTCCACGGCAATTGCCTGGTAATAAAATGCCGCCGGCGCCGCCTGGTTTACATCGTCCCACTGTTTGGCAAGCTGTTTTTGCAACGCCAATTTTTGCGAACCGCCGCCCGCGTTTTTCAACTGGCCTTCGGTAGCACTTATTTGTGTTGCCAGAGCTTGCCCTACAATTGCTTTGGATGCAGCCGAAACCATTTCAACGGATAGGTTAGCAACCGGCCGCTTTTGTGAAGCATCTGCGGTAGTGTGCCCGCCTGCTTGTTCCCGCTTAATCAGCCCTTTAACAGGTAAGTGGTACAAATAGCCCATAATAGCTACAACTATTACAATTACAACTATTTGCTTCTTGTACATCACCTATAAATTATTTGCTTACTTTGTTACCTGTCCTTACTTTGTCTACAAAGGTTTTAGCAGGTTTAAAACTAGGCACAAAGTGCTCAGGGATAATAATTGCAGTATTTTTTGAAATATTACGCGCAGTTTTTTTAGCTCTTTTCTTAACAACAAAACTTCCGAACCCTCTTACATAAACGTTTTCGCCGCCAACCATTGAATTTTTAACAACCTTAAAAAACGCCTCAACTGTTTCCTGAACATCAACCTTCTCGATCCCTGTTTTGGATGAGATCTCAGTTATAATTTCTGCCTTAGTCATATCTGATTTTCTTTTATTTTTTTTATAAATACTTAACTGATTTGGGGTTGCAAAAGTATCTCTTTATTCCGTAAGATTGAAATAATTAACATATTTTTTTTATTACAATGCCAAAAGGGGCATAAACACGAAGAATTAAACGTTAAATATGTCTTTTCATTGTTAATTTGCACTAAATGAGTTTTAGCGACGACCTGGTGCAATGGTACCAAAACAATAAACGCCAGCTCCCCTGGCGCGATACCCATGACGCTTATGTGATCTGGTTGTCTGAAATCATCCTGCAGCAAACGCGTGTTGAACAGGGACTTCCATATTTTTATCGGTTCCTTGAAAAGTATCCGGATGTAAGCAGTTTCGCCGCAGCCAGTGAAGATGACATCTTGAAATTATGGCAGGGCCTGGGTTATTATTCGCGGGGGCGCAACATGTTGAAAACCGCAAGGATGGTACAAGAAACATACGGCAGTATTTTCCCTGAAGCGTATAATCAGCTAATAAAACTAAAAGGAATAGGCGAATACACCGCCTCAGCAATCGCTTCCTTTGCCGCAAATGAGCCAAAAGCGGTTGTCGACGGCAACGTTTACCGGGTTTTGGCAAGATATTTTGGCGTCAGCGAGCCAATCAACAGCCCCAAAGGGATAAAAACATTCCAGTTAATCGCCAATGAGTTGCTTAACCAACAAAACCCGGGCCTGCATAACCAGGCAATGATGGAGTTTGGCGCTATGCTTTGCAAACCTAAAAATCCAGCCTGCAACATTTGCCCGGTCAGGGAAGGCTGTTATGCGCTCGCAAACAATGCAGTTAATTTACTGCCTGTTAAACTAAATAAAATAAAGATCCGCGAGCGGTACTTTAACTACTTTTTAGTGGCCGACGAAAACAGCCTTGTGATGAACCGTCGCGGCGACAAAGATATCTGGGCCAATATGTATGATCTTCCATTAATTGAAACAGCGACCCTGCTGCCTCCCGAAGCGTTATTAGCCCATCCTCAGCTATCGGCGCTGTTTGGAGGTGATATCAAGATCGATGAAATATTCCCGGTTAGAAAGCATATACTCACCCACCAGCGCCTTTTTATACGCTTTATCCGACTAAAAAAACAACCTATTCAATTAAAAGAAGAATGGTTTAACACTGACATTAATAATTTGAAAAAATTAGCGCTACCCAAAGTTATTTTTATATTTTTAGAAAATATTTTTAATTTATAGAATAATTTTTGTTGCTTTAACATATGTCTGGTGTTAACAAAGTAATTTTAGTAGGCCATTTGGGCAAAGATCCTGAAGCGCGTCAGTTAGATGGCGGCGTTTCTGTAGTAAGTTTCCCGCTGGCTACATCCGAATTTTTTAATAAAGAGGGCCGCAAAGTTGAGCAAACCGAGTGGCACAATATTGTCATGTGGCGTGGCCTTGCCGATGTGGCCGCCAAATTTCTTCAAAAAGGAAAGCTGGTATATATTGAAGGCCGCCTTCGTACGCGGTCGTTTGAAGATAAAGAAGGCATAAAAAAATATACTACCGAAGTGGTGGCTGAAAACTTCACCCTATTGGGACGCAAAACTGATTTTGAAAACGGAAACAACCATGGAAAACTGTCTGCAAGGGCGGGAGAAAGCTTCGGCGCCAATTCCGCATTACCTGATGACCAGTCCTTTTAACCTTATAATTGCAATAATGAATGAGCGCCGACCCAAAAAGGTTGGCGTTTTTTTATAAAACAAAACCGGATGACGGAAACTAATGTCCCCCCATCCGGTTCTATATGAAGAAAATACAACTACTATCTTCCTCCCGAAGGGCAGTGTTCCCTCAAATATTTGGTATATAAGGTGCGCAGGTAGGTAGTGGTGCCCGGCCCTTCAAATATGCCATGTGAGCGGTTAGGGAACGACATCAACTCAAACTGCCGGTTATATTTAACCAGCTCATTGATCAGCATTTCGGCATTTTTATAATGCACGTTGTCATCCCCGGTACCATGTATGTACAACAAATTACCTTTAAGGTTTTTTGCATAAGTAATTGGCGAACCCTTAATAAATACGGCACGGCTTGCATCGTCAATCGGCACACCCATATAACGCTCCTGGTAAATATTATCATAGGTTAACTGCCAGCCCACTGCTGCAATGGCAATACCTGTTTTATAAATTTCCGGATGTTGAAACATCAGGTTCAAAGTACACGATCCGCCGCCGCTCCAGCCCCAAACCGCTACGCGGGTTGAATCAACAAAAGGCCATTTCAGGATCTCTTTCGCGCCCATTGCCTGGTCCTCAATGTTTACCAAACCGATGTTTTTGTAGATAAATTTCCGCCAGTCGGCGCCTTTTGGCGCGGGGGTTCCTCGGTTATCTAATGATACATAAATATACCCGTCGTCGGCCATGTTACCAGTATACAGGAAATTACGGCCGCTGCCCCATGAGTCAGTAACAGTTGCACCGGCCGGTTCGCTGTAAACATAAAACACCACGGGATATTTTTTGGTAGAATCGAAATTGGTTGGTTTTACCATCCAGCCATCCATTTCAACACCGTCAACTGTTTTTACCTTAAAAAACTCCGGCTTGTTTTTAGCTGCCTGGTTCAGTTTGATTAACTTCCCGCTAATATGTTTGTTATCGGGCAGGCTCACCACCTCGCTGGTATGCGGCGTATAAATGTTCGAGAAGGAGTGCAAAGCGATCTTGCCATTTGGCGAGATCTCGTATTCATGCGTTCCCGGCTCATCCGCCGGGCTAACCCGCTCAGCATTGCCGCCTTTTATTTTAACGCGGTATAGATATTTCTGGGTGGCATTTTCAGGCGAAGCCATAAAATAGATATAGCCACCTGCATCGTCAATCAGGGTCAGGTCGATCACGTCATAATTACCTTTGGTGATCAGTGTCTCTTTGCCTTCAAGATCGATTTTATACATATGGCGCCAGCCGTCCTTTTCGCTCAGCCATAAAAAGCTCTTCCCTTTGCTCAGCCAGTTCCAGCCTATCGGATCGCGGCCGTCTCCGGCATCAATCCAGGCCCTGGCCTGCTCGTCGTGGATAACCGCTGTTGTTCCGTTTGACACATTGGCGATGATCAGTTTACTATCATTTTGCTCGCGGTTTAATTGCTGCAGGATCAGCTGGTTCGGGTTTTTTGCCCATTCCATACGCGGGATGTAATGCTGTATGGGGTCGCCGGGTACGTCGATCCACGTTGTTTTGGCAGTGCTCACATCTACCACTCCAATCTTACATGAGCTCGGGTCTTCACCCGCTACAGGGTATTCAACCGGCACTACGTATGGGTAAATGGAATCTGTCGTATTCAGCATCTCATAGTTTTTGATCTTACTGGCGTCGATCTGCCAGTAGGCGATGGCCCTGCTGTCAGGCGACCAGCGGAAACCATCCCGGCAATCAAACTCCTCTTCGTAAACCCAGTCAAAGGTTCCGTTAATAAGTTTTTTGGTACCATCGGCCGTCAGTTGCTTTTCGCTGCCAGTTGCCAGGTCCTGCACATAAACATTATGCTCGCTCACATAGCCTGCTTTTGTGCCATCAGGAGATAGTTTAGCAAACATCAGCGAGGATGCCGGCCTGGCGGTGCCCAATTGTTTTAAAGTTTTGGCAGTAAGATCATATACCCAGTAATCGCCGCGGGTGTTGTAACGCCATACCCTTTTGCTGTTGGTAAAGATCAGCACCTTTTGCCCGTCGTCCGAGATATAAAAGTTTTCAACCCTCAGCGCGGGCTTCCCGGCCGGGGTAAGCATTTCTTTAGTTAATAATACTGTTTTCTTTGCGCTGTCGCGGGTGTCCAGTTCAACCAGCTGGTCACCATCCATCAAATAGTACTGGTAACCATCAGTAGCCCAATGCGTTTTGTTGAATTGAGCCTTTAGTGCTGATCCTGAAAATAACAGGAGAAAAAATAACAGGCCGGTTCCTGCCAGGCGGTAAAATTTAATATTCATCAATTTTTAGTTTAATGTTGTTCAATAAGTAATCACGCTTTAAATTTTGCGTTAAATTAGTACTTTAAAAAGTTATCTAAATTACGAATGTCACGAATTTATCCGAATTTCACTAATCGGGCACCTGCACCTGAAATGCCGGATAATGCCTGGGTTTAGTCTTAACAAAAAAAGAAATCCAGATTGATGGAATTCCTATAAATTCGCAGCGTTTGTTCCGGTAAAATTATTCTCCTTTTAATGAAAAAACTTCTTTTCGCTTTTATTATCTTCCTGAACTGTTCAACATTTTGTTTCGCGCAAAAAATTGACAGGAGTAAGTTTATTAAAGACAGCCTTGACTTTTACATCAACCGTGCGCTCACCAACTGGCGGATCCCCGGCGCGGCCGTTTGTATTGTAAAGGATAACAAGATCGTTTGGATGAAGGGCTATGGAATTAAAGAATTGGGCCAGGCAGCTAAAGTTGATATCAACACCTTGTTTATGATCGGCAGCAATACAAAAGCTTTTACTGCTACCTCGCTGGCCATTTTACAATCGCAAAACAAACTCTCGCTGGATGATAAAGTGACCAGGTACCTACCTAAATTTAAGCTGGATGACGCGCCTGCAGGGCAAATGGCGACGATTAAAGACCTGCTGTGCCATCGCCTGGGTTTCCAAACCTTCCAGGGCGATTTTACTTTTTACAATACGAATCTTACCAGAGAGCAGGTGATACAGAAGCTGGGCGAAGAAAAAGCAGCTTATCCTTTTCGTACCAAATGGGGTTATACCAACGCAGCTTTTTTAACAGCAGGGCAGATCATTCCGGTGGTTACCGGCAAACCCTGGGAAGATTTTGTGAAAGAAAATATTTTTGCCCCGCTGGGTATGATCAATACTTTAGCGCTGAGCGCCGACATGCCAAAATCGCTTGACCGCACGGTTCCGCATACACTGATCGACGGGCGCCTCTCGCCCATCCCCTTTTGCCAGATCGATGCCCTGGCGCCTGCCGGCGCTATCAGCTCGTCTGCGAATGATTTGAGTAAATGGGTGCTTGCGCTGCTTAACGATGGCAAGGTTGGGGCAAGGCAGGTGATCCCGCTGGCTGCCATTAACGCCACGCGTGAGCCGCAGGACATTGTAGGCAGTGTAAGCCATCTCAATGGCGAGGAAGGCTACGAACTTTATGGCCTGGGCTGGTTTTTACAGGATTATGCCGGCCATCACCTGGTGATGCACGATGGCGGGGTTAACGGCTACCTGTCTTCAGTTACGTTGGTGCCAAAAGAGCATTTAGGAATCATTATTTTAACCAATACCGACCAGAACGATTTGTTTGAAGCCCTGCGATGGGAAATTATGGATGCCTATTTTAAAATGCCGTTCAGAAATTACAGCGATACCTACCTGGCCAATTTTAAGACTAACCTGGAAACAATGGACGCTATTGATAAAAAGGTACGGGACACTGTTGCCATGAATCGCCCACCCGCATTACCCATTACCGCTTATACCGGCAAGTATATAAATGCATTATATGGAAATATGGATGTAACGCAGGGTGAAGGCAATAACCTGGAAATGCGGTTTGAACACCATACACGTATGTACGCGCTTTTAAAACCTTTGGGCGGCAACCGTTTTGCGGTAACTTTCAGCGATCCTACTTTAGGCAAATCGGTCTTCCCCTTTCACGTGCAAAACGGCGTAGTAACCGGCGTGGTGGTTAAGGTGGCGGATTTTGTAGAACGTGACCCGTATGAGTTCAGGAAGGTGAAGTAAGAGGTTCAATCCTGAATATTCAGACTAATTCATGGCTAATTTTTTACCGGCAGGATGTACCACTGCGAAATAACTTAGCTATTTATCCGGAAGGCTGGGATTTGCTACTTTATTCGTTTCTTTTCTTTTACGTTCAATAAAATTCACAATGAGCCGGCTGCTGGTCATCATAAAGTAGCTAATCAGCACTTTCATCAGTTCGGTTATTATAACACTGGCGCGCGGGTAATTTTTAAAATGCACGGTATCGTTGATCTGCTGATAATAACTATATAGTTCTTTCAAAAACAGGGGCAAGCTATCTGCAAACATGGTAATTCCGGCAAGCATAATAACAATCTTTAATACCGTCGACCTGTGTAAGTTGATTTCTAATTTTTCTTCTTTTATACTGTTATCTAATTTAAGTATCCTGATCAGCCAATCTGTTCTGAACAGAAATGCGATGATCATAAACAAATAAATACTGATTGCAAAAAACAGGAAGCTGATCGTTTGCCAGTTTTCGCCCAGTTGCCGGTTAAACGCCATAAAGATAAAGGAGATCAATTGCGTAAGCGGATAGTAGATCTGTATTACCAGGTAAATGCCGAAAATTTTTAAAATGATTGCCCAGAGGCTGCGTGGTGACATGATAAGTAATTATTTGGTTTGGTTAAAGATATTGGATAAAAGTTGCATTTACAATACAACCAGCCTGAACATCTATTTTAACAACTCACCACAGTGAGGAGGACGATCCCCGGCAAATACTCCAATAAAGGCCGGTAACCGACGGGCAGGTTATAAGCCCCGATAAACCCTCTAAAACAATCGATTAAACCAAAAACATAGCAGTAAATCAACATATTACCCTTTCATCGGTTAATATCAATGGCTTTGTCTATTAGTATAAACCCGCAGTCTATTCTATTTTTTTGGTGGCTAAAAAGGTTGTTGTTTTGGACATTGAAAATAACAAACACACACATCACAAAAAAATATTAAGACAATGAAAACACTAATTTTAACCATCGCCATCGCAGTTTCAACACTATTTGGAATCAGCCAAACCACTTACGCAGCCACCGTGACACAACAAGTAACTCAATTATCAAATGTAAGCAACATCAGCGAAATTGAAGTGCACGGTAACGTGCAGGTTTATTTATCAGAAGGCGACACCAACCAGGTAAAAGTTTACAACAATTACTATGCTGAAAACGCACTGGTACAGGACGAGAACGGCGTATTGCGCATCACCTCTTATGGTCCAGAAAAACTGGTGGTTTGGGTTACCGCTAACCAACTGGCTAAACTATCCGCTTATGATAATGCTGAAGTAAAATCATTCGGTAAATTTTCAGCCATTGACCTGGATGTAAGACTATTCAACAACGCTTCCGCAAAACTGGATATGGATACTTTTTCAGCAAGCATCAGTTTGGATGATTGCACAACTGCCCGGATAACTGGCAAAATTACAAACGGGAACATCCAATATACACATACTTCTGATTTAAATACTATCGGTCTGGAAGTTTCAAACTTAGTAACTACAGTGAAGACCCACAGGCCATTTCATATGCACCCAACAGAATTTGCATCCCTGTAATACACAGCTTGTAAAAATAAAATGCCCTTTCAATTGATTTTGAAGGGGCATTTTTGTAATTGTTCGCGCTCCTGTTTTACTATCTATTTAAAAATTTAAACGCTGAATATGCCTACATTAACCTTTCATTAAATAGTGTAAATCATTTCCCCGTTGACGTCAGTTTGCTGTATTTTAGCCGTTAATACTTTTATATTTATAATTATCACGATTAATTTTTGCCGGTCAGCCTTCGCTTATGAGCTTCTCAATCAAAAAAACGATTTTTAAAACGCTGAAAATATCCGCTATTACGATAGCTACGTTGTTATTGCTGTTGTTTGCATTGCCTTATTTGTTCCCGCAAACGGTGAGCAATAAAATTAAACAATGGGCCAATGGCAGCATCAATGGGCAGCTGGCATTTTCAGGTACGCGGTTATCCTTTTTTAAGCATTTCCCCAGTCTGACCCTCACATTAAATGATTTTTTGCTGAAAGGTAGCGCCCCGTTTCAAAATGATACGCTGATCGCGGCAAAAGACATTTCCTTTGGCATAGATGTAAGTTCTGTTTTTAAAGATAAGATCACTATCGATAAAATATTCCTGAGCAACGCCTATATCAATATCCAGGCTGATACCGCCGGCAGGGTAAATTATAACGTTTATAAGTCCAAAAGCGCCATGCCTAAAACGCCCGCAGATACCAGCAGCGCATCATTGGGTATAAACGAGATCATTATTGAAAACAGCCGTTTTATTTATAACGATAGGTCGATCCCCATGCAGTTTAATGCAAGGGGCGTTAACTATACCGGTAGCGGAGATTTGAGTAAAGATGTTTTCGACCTGCATACCCATACGCAAATGGCCTCGGTTGACTTTATTTACGATAACAAAGCTTATGTACTTTCAAAAAAGATAGATGCCGACCTGGTTACCAGTATCAACACCAAATCACTGGCATTTGAATTCAGGAAAAACGACCTGGTGATCAATAAACTACCCGTAAATTTTATCGGGAAATTCGCCTTTTTGAAAAGTGGCTATTTGATGGATTTTAAGGTAAACTCCCATGAGAGCAACCTGCATGATATTGTAACGGCACTTCCACCCCAATATTTAAGATGGCTCGATCAAACTGACGTACGCGGGATAGGAAGCATAGCGTTTCAACTTGCGGGCCGATATAACGCGGCGGATAGTACCTTACCCGACCTGAGTATGAAAGTGAATATCCGGAATGGCTACATTAATAATAAAAAGTCGCCTGTACCTGTCAGCAACTTGTATCTGAATTTTGAAACAAGGGTTCCCGGCCTTGATCCGGACAGTTTGCAGTTAAACCTTGATTCCATTTATTTTAATATGGGTAAGGATTATTTCGGATCGGTGTTAAGGATTAAGGGGGTTAAAAAACCAGAGATCTACGCTAAGGTCAACACTGAAATAGACCTTGAAAAATGGAGCAATGCATTTGGGGTAAAGCCTTTCGATTTAAAGGGCCGCTATTCGCTGCATATGCTGGCGAATGGCAAATACACTACCGGCATCAAACGTAGCGGGATCCACAAAGTGGATACTGTTATTACCAGTATCCCACAATTCAGCATCAAATCATCCTTCAGTAACGGCTATATAAAATACGCTGCAGTGCCAGAGGCGGTTAAAAACATCAGCTTTAATATGAATGCCGCCTGCAAGGACAATGATTACCGGCATGCCACTTTTGAAATAGAAAACCTGAATGCCAATGTGCTGCAAAATTACTTAAAGGGTTATTTTAAAATGAGCATGGCCCCTGGGTTCCCGATGGACGCCGCCTTAAATGCAAAATTTAATATGGCCGACATTAAAAAGGTGTATCCTGTTGACGGCCTCGTGCTATCAGGTAACCTGCTAGCCAGCTTACAAACCAGTGGCAAATACATCCCGGCTAAGCGTATTTTCCCGCAAACAAAGGCAAATATTATCCTGCAGAACGGGTCGGTACAAACCAAATATTACCCTCATCCTGTACAGAATATCGAGGTAAATGCCAACATCACCAACAGCACGGCCTCTATGCAGGGCCTGAGAGTTGTTTTAAAGCCGGTTTCGTTGGTTTTTGAGAATAAACCCTTTTCCGTTACTGCCGATCTGAAAAACTTCAACAACCTGGAATATAATATCAAATCGCACGGCACTTTGGATATTGGTAAAATTTACCAGGTTTTTGCGGTTAAAGATTATAATGTAAAAGGCGTTATAACCACCAACTTATCGCTTAAAGGCAAACAAAGCGATGCAATGGCAGGTAATTATGCCAAGCTGAATAACAGCGGGTCAATGCAGGTGAAAGATATCGCGCTTTCATCTGACCTGTTCCCCAAACCGTTCATCATTAAAGACGGCAATTTTAGCTTTAACCAGGATAAAATGAATTTTGATGCCTTTACAGCTACTTATGGCAAGTCGATTATTATTTTGAACGGCGCACTTACCAACGTCCTCGGCTATGCAAGTAACTCAACAGATACCTTAAGAGGGAACTTTAACTTTTCAAGCAGCAGCATTACTGCAGATGATTTTATGGCATTTTCAAGCCCTTCGCCAAATGTAAGCGGCAAACCAAAAAACGCTCCTTCGGGTGTTATTATGGTACCGGGTAATTTGAACCTGAATTTTAGTGCCGATGTAAAAAAAGTAAAATACAACGGGCTGGAGCTAAACGATGTTAAAGGGCAAATGGCCGTTAACAATGGCAGTATTGTTTTAAAACAGGCGGGATTTAATTTAATTGGCGCACCGGTTACCATGGATGCTACCTATACCAGCATCAATCCTAAAAAAGCCACCTTTGATTACCACCTGACTGCAAAGGATTTTGATATCAAGAAGGCATATGACCAGATCAAACTGTTCCGCGAAATGGCAACCTCTGCAAAAAGCGCTTCGGGCCAGGTATCACTGGATTATAAATTAAGCGGCAGACTGAACGACAATATGTACCCGGTTTATCCTTCGTTACAGGGTGGTGGTGTACTTTCTGTTAAAAAGATCAAATTGCATGGCTTTAAATTATTCTCGGCAGTGGGCAGTAAAACCGATCATAACGGGTTGGATACCGGCGATGTATCAAAAGTGAATATTGAAACCACCATTGCCAACAATATCATTACGATTAAACAAACCAAGATAAAAATGGCCGGCTTTCGGTTAAAGTTTGACGGACAGGTAAGCTTCGATAATGCACTTAACCTGCATTTCAGGCTGGGCTTACCGCCGTTGGGGATATTTGGCATCCCGATGACCATCACCGGCACGCAGGCAAAACCAAATATTCATTTGGGCAAGGCTAAACAGGAAGATGAATTAAAAGAGACCGAGGATAAGGATACAGGGAATTAAGAAGCGGTAACGTCGAATCCGATTTCGTGTATTTTAAGGTTATCATTTGCGTTTATAACGGCTAATTGTTTAATTTCAGGCAGTAAACCGTACTGCATGCCAAAACGTGTACTTTCCTGTTGTTTTAACACGCCTTACTTTCATTTTCCGAAACTACTTCTGAGAAAGGTTTACAGGCTGGTTTGCTTTGTTTTGTTTTTTTATTTGCCTTTAGCCGGTCAATTATTTGCGGAAGGAAGCAAAGATATATCGGCAAGCGGGGGATACAGGGCTTTTCTTTTCTCAAGCCCTACGGGCAATCCGTCCTACCCCTTTCCTACTTTAGGCACAATGAAAGTTTACGTTAAAGCCGGGGAAACTATCAATGTGGGCTCAAGCGCCCAGGGCATTGATTCAGGCACCGTTAAATTACGTGCGCCGGATGGATCCACCTATACCAGCGGCCACTCAGCTACCATTGGCCTTATTGGCAATCGCAGCCAGGAACTTGCAGGCCCGATGCCCAATGCGGGAGGCTATACCCCCTTCACCATAAAGGTACAGGCGGGGCAGGAAGGGATCTGGGAAATTGATTTTATTTCGCCCAGCAATGGCGTGGATTATGGCAACCCGACGCCGGCACTTGCATCAGCGCCCTGGACACAGCCTCAAGGGCAGTACATCGCCGCGTTTGACGTATCTGTTCGCGATGCAAACAATTCAAAGTTTTTAAAGGGCCGGGTATTTACCAATGTATTTTCGGGGATATTGGGCACTTTCAACGTCGGGTTTAACGGGATCTTTAATATCCTTACCAGCGACGGCTACCAGTATACCATCAACAACAATGGCCAGGCCGGTAATGGCTTTACCTTTTTTGCAAATAATAAAGGTTTCAGAAATGCTCCCGGCAGCGCATCATACCTGAGCATTGATGATGACAGCAACCCAAATGTACAGGATCCACGTGCTGCTGATTCGCAAACGGATATCACTCAAAAAATATTTTTCAATACGCCTGCATCCGATATGCCTGTAGCTGCCAAAACACCCGGTGGTATTACCACCTGGTTGTTAAGCCCGCCGGTTGTACCATCTATAACCAATACTGCATTTACGGGTATTGAGGGCACAAGCGGCAAGTCGGGAACTAACCCGCTTGGGGCTAATTTTACGTTTACTGCAAGTGCGGCGGGCACTTATTTGATAGCAATTGATGTAAATAAAAACGGGGTATTTACTGATGCCATAGACCGGAACCTCACCGGGACCGTTAACCCGGGTACCAACACTATATTTTGGGATGGCCTGGACGGACAGGGCAATAAAGTACCGGCCGACCCACAGGCAATTTACAAGGCCAATATCATGGTGACAAACAAGGCCGGGGAAGTCCATTTTCCGTTTTTTGATGTGGAACGAAATGTTAACGGCATCATTCTGACACGGATCAACGGCAATTATGCCCCTGATGATACCGTTTACTGGAACGATTCGCCGATCCTCGCTTTGGGAACACCGCCTATCCCTATAAAAAACTTAACAGGCATTAGCAGTTTGGTAAACGGCCACAAATGGGGTATACCGACTACAGATTCAGTTAACCAATACGATTTCGGGAACAACAAGGGAATTGATACCTGGTCGTATATCTCGACAGCGCCCATTCAACGTTCTGTTACGTTTCAACTGCAAGAGGCTGACCTTGCCATTGATAGTATCAGTGCCATAGCTGGCTGTGCGGGGCAACCAGTACAATATACCATCAGGGTAAAAAACAATGGACCGAGTGATGTTACAGGGGCTAAATTTCAGTTTAATTTCCCGGCAGAAATCACCGTGGTTTCTGCCAGCAGTTCACCAACATCCGGGGCGTCGTCAACATCCAACGAAACTACTTCATCAAGTGCTTACAATACGGATATGGACATGGCGAGCGGTTCGGTCAGAACGTTTATTATAACCGGCACAATAGCCCAAACTGCAAGTGGCAGCCTGCCTGTATCGGCAAGTATGATACGACCGCCTGACGTCACCGACCCCGATGCAACCAACCCGGATGCCGCGCCGCCGACAGATCCGGCTGATGAATGTAATGCATTACCATCCGGCCAGGGTTGTAATAATATCAAAGCAATAAACACAGCTTATAAGGCCGCCCCGTCTGCAGGCGCCGATCAAACGATTGTTCAATATGACACGGCTACCCTTTCTGGCACTGAGGGAGGCACCTGGGTGCAGGCAAATAATAATCCATCGGCCACAATTATTGTCAACCCTTCAAGCGCATCAACAGCAGTAACCGGGTTTGACAATTTGGGAATCTATCATTTTATTTTAACGAATGAAAATGCTTGTGCTGATACCATTGCTGTTACTGTAATAGCCGCCGGAATTACCATCCCCAATATTTTTACCCCAAATGGCGATGGCAAGAACGACGTGTTTAAAATTGCCGGGCTGGAAAGTTTCCCGGGTTCGCAGCTGATTATTTTTAACCGTTGGGGCAATGAAGTTTACCGCGCCGACAATTATTTAAACAACTGGGATGGCAGCGGCCTGGCAGATGGCACCTATTACTATCTCTTAAACCGCCGCGACCGAAATGGCGGTTTAACCGCATTTAAAGGCTGGGTATTTTTAAAACGAAGTAAGCAATAATGCAAAGAAAGCACTACATATTGCTAACCGGAATGATTTTGTTAACGTTGAAATCATTGGCCCAGCAAACGATACAGTTTAGCCAGTATGTATTTAACGGCCTTGCGGTAAACCCAGCTTATGCAGGTTATAAGGACGATTGGACCGTTAATTTAAGCAGCCGCCTGCAGTGGGTAGGCATTAATGGCTCGCCGCAAACTGAGACCGCCTCCGTTGACGGAATTGCCAATAGTTGGAACAGTAATGTTGGCCTTGGGCTGATCGGAACAGTTGACCGCTTAGGGCCCGAAAGCATGTCGTCTGTTTATGCCAACTATGCTTACCAGCTGCGCCTGGATGAGGAGGATACGAAGCGCATTAGTTTCGGCATTGGCTTTGGGGTTAAGCATTACAGCCTGAACGGCTCTGAATTTAATGCAACAGATGCAGGCGATGGTAGCATTCCGGCCGGCACGGTGAGTAAGATAAACCCGGATTTTCGTTTCGGGGTTTATTATTACACGCCAAATTTTTACCTGGGTGCATCCGTTTTTAATTTGCTTGCTAAACCGCTCGTCAACATCACCAATAATGCGCCAATTGTTAACGAGGTAAAAACGGTTTACCTTACTGCCGGTGCGATGGTCCCTTTATCTGACTTTATGGATCTGAAACCGTCTTTCATGATCAAAGAGGACTTCAAAGGTCCGACAAACCTTGATCTGACGGCTTTCCTGGTGTTCAATAAAATAGTTTGGCTTGGCACCTCTTATCAAACCGGCTTTGTTAGCTTTAACAGTGCAAATTTGCAAAACAGCCTTAACGAAACAGACGCCTTATCGGCCATGGCACAGTTTTATTTAAACGACCATTTCAGGATAGGTTATTCATACGACTTTACCCTGAGCAAACTGGCCAGCTACCAGAGCGGCTCGCATGAGATCTCGTTGAGTTTAACTTTTGGCAGAAGAAAACAGCGGACTGTAAGCCCGCGCTATTTTTAAGCAGATGAAGAGATTAATAATCATCGGTTTGTGTATGCTGATACTGGCTAAATACGCCGGTGCGCAGGAGCAATTGTCGCTAAAGCAACAAGCTGATAATTATTATGTTCGTTATGAATATTTTAAAAGCCTGAGTCTCTACCTGAAACTGGTTAAGAAGAAAACCGACGTACGGATTTTAGAGCGAATTGCCGACTGTTATCGCAATATTAACCACTACGAAGATGCCGAAACCTGGTATGCCAAAGCAACGGCTGACCCTAAGGCCAGTAAGGCAAGCCATTACTATTATGCCGAAATTTTGTTGCGCGATGAAAAATTTGATCTGGCCAAACAACAGTTCAGGCTTTATTTCGGCAATGAAACTGCAGGCGTTGCCCAGAAGCTGGCGCTTTGCGATTCGGCGGCGTTGTGGATGAAGTCGCCATCGGTTTATAAAGTTAAAAATTATACTGTTTTAAATTCTTCATTTTCTGATTGGGGATTAACTTATAATGGCAAAACGGGTTTGATTTTTACGTCGGACCGGATAGCAGATGAAAATGATTTGGATTACCGCACCGGCAATAACTGGTTTAAATTGTATGAGTGTGATACCAGCGGCACCTCAATAAGGCAATTCGATGTGGTGAACTCCCTGGGCCAAAGCTATAACGACTATTATCATTTCGGCCCTATAGCGTTGAACAAAACAGCCGATACAGCTTACATCACTGTTACAACGGCGAGATCAGCTATAGCACTTCCTGCGGATTCGGATTCAACACCGGGGAATAATTTGTATACCCGGCGTTTGCATTTGCTAATGGCGCATAAAAATAAAGGCCAATGGGTGGTTACGGGCAATTTCCCGTATGACAATGTCGAAAAATACTCTATCGGAGAAGCGGCATTGTCAAAAGACGGGAAGATTATTTATTTTACTTCGGATATGCCCGGCGGATTTGGTAAAACAGACATCTGGTACTGCGAAAAGCACGCCGATGGCAGCTGGGGTAGCCCGGTAAATTGCGGAAAAACCATTAACACTTCAGAAGAAGATGCCTTCCCGGTAATTGGCGGTGACGATAATTTATATTACGCATCCAAAGGTTTGCCAGGGATGGGCGGATATGATATCTATTGCGCCAAAGGCCAAAAAGATCAATGGAGTACACCCGTCAATCTGAAATATCCCATTAACAGCACCAGTGATGATTTTTACCTGGTGACCAATGACGGCAAAAGCGGCTACCTTGCATCCAACCGGGAAGGCGGCCAGGGCAGCGATGACATTTACACCTTTAAGCGAATAGAATCGATCCCCTCAAAACAAATTGTTAAAATAAAAACGCCCGGAACGACCATTGCAAAAACACCAATGCCGAATCCCAACATCGTCATTAACCCTATTTATTATGATTTGGATAAAGCGGAGATCCGCCCGGATGCTGCTACCGAACTGGATAAACTGGCGATATTGTTAAAGCAATATCCGGCAATGAAAATTGAACTATCATCTTACACCGATTCAAGGGCATCGGATCAATATAACATGGCTTTGTCTGAACGGAGGGCCGCGTCTGTTGTTGCTTATTTGGTAGAGGCTGGTATTTCCCGCGACCGGCTCGTCATAAAGTATTATGGCAAAACACATCTGGTAAACAACTGCGGCGACAATGTAAAATGTACGGAAGCCGAGCATCAATTGAATAGAAGGACGGAGTTTAGGGTGATGGAAAATTAAAATGCTTTTAAGAAATCAGCGGCGGTCAAAATTGGAATACCTTCAAACGGGTTTAGGACAAGTAAATCTTTATCTCCTGTTATAATACATGCGGCGCCAGAGTCAATCGCTAATTCCAGGAATTTGTTATCTTTTGGGTCGCGGCAAATAGAAATTTTGCTTGAGATTTTTATCAACTGGCTTTTTCTCTCAAAAGCGGAAATTTCTTGTTGTCTTTTTTGATTGGATATGTACTTGTCAAATTTGGGACGGGTCAAAACCTCGGAAAACTCCAAAAAGGTCGACTCCGAATGAACGGTAATTCCAATTTCCTGAGCTCTTTCGTATGCCTTTCGGTTAACAGAATCAGGTGAAAGATTAGCACTTATCAGACTATTCGTATCAAAAACAAATATCTTAATCATCAGACGCCAAAAGTGCTTCTAATATTTCAGGTGTTAGGCCGTTTTTCAAAGCTTCATTACCAACATCATCCAATAATTTTTTATATTCAGCAAATGTGGCATCATTAACCGCTTTTTTCAACATAAGGCTAATAGTTTGGTTAAACCGCAACTTGCTTGCAGGGCTGAAGCTTTTATATATTTTCCCTACGGTATCATCCACTTCTAATACAATCCTTTCCATAACGCAATATCTTTACAAACAAATTTACAAAAATCACTTTACTATTAAAAGCCTTTTTTACACCGCAAACTTTATCCACCCATTCCCTTCATATCCAAAAATGAATTGTTTGGGGTGGATGATTTCCGCCAGTATTTCGATTGAATCTACGATACGCGGGCCTGGGCGGTTGAAATATTGATTGCCATCGGCAATATAAACCCGGTTGTTTTTTACGGCTTTCAATTCACCAAAACCAGGTAGTTGTAACAGCAAGTGAATTTCTTTTAACGTGCGTTCTATCGGGAAACCGCAAGGCATAATGATGAGGATATCCGGGTCCTGCACGCTGATGTCGTTCCAATTTACATAGGGCGAATGTTTACCAGCTTCGGCCAATATGGGCGTTCCACCGGCAATACTTACCAGTTCGGGCACCCAATTGCCGGAGATCATTAAGGGTTCCAGCCACTCCACACAGGCAACAGTGGGCTTGTTGTCACTGTATTTTAGTTTGTGGCGGATAATATCAACCCGCTCATTCAAATCCACTAATAAAACAACGCCAGCACCGGTTACATTTAAAGCGTTGGCGATGGTGCCGATATCGTTAAAAATATCATCCAATGAATTGGGTTGCAGGGAGACAATGCTGACCGGTTTATCAAGATAATCATCCAGCGCTTCTTCAACTTCTTTTAGGGATAGAGCACAAACTTCGCACTGGGCCTGGGTGATGACCACATCGGGCGCCAATTGTTTGATTTGTTCGCGGTTAACGGTATAAACTGACAAGGCGTCGGCTAATATTTCTTTCACTTTAATGTCAATCTCACCGCTGCTTAAGGTATCCGGAAAATTGGCGTCTGAGCATACCGGCAATTGTTTTACAGATTCCGGGAAATCACACTCGTGAGAGCGGCCAACCAGGTTTGCTTCAAGCCCTAAAGCACAAACAATTTCGGTTGCTGCGGGTAATAGGGTAACTATTTTTGGATACAGATCATTCACAGCGCAAAGGTAATTATTGTTAAATTACCTTTGCGTTTTTAAATCGGGAAACAAATCCCGGGAAATTGCATTTCAAATAAAACCTGTTACTTTGCGGCGATGATTTTTTTGACACTGTTTTTAGGCCTGATCGCTAATTTTATCGGTTACATACCGCCCGGGAACATTAACCTCACCCTGGTGCAGATCACTATTAACCGCGGCTTTAAACAGGCCATGCGGTTTATCATCGCCTTTTCGAGTGTTGAATTCTTTTTCACCTACTTTATTATGCACGCCGCCAAATGGTTGTCGGCACAGGTAAAGCTGGACACGGTGATCGACTGGGTGATGGTCGTTTTATTCGGCACTTTAGGCACCATCACCTGGATCCACCGTAAAAAACCGCCGCAATCAAATTATTCGGAACATGAAAGTATTAAGTATGGCATCCTGTTAGGCTTTTTAAACCCGATGCAGGTACCTTTCTGGATGATTACAGGAACATATATGATCACCCATCAATGGATACTTGACGGCAAACTGGCCCTGGTGGTTTTCAGCGTCGGATCGGCAGCCGGCGCATTTTTGTGCCTGTATTTATATGCCCGGTTTGCCCAATTTATTCAAAGCAAATTCGCGTTAAGCACACGGATGATCAATACAGGCATAGCCCTATTGTTTTTCTCCTTCGCGGCTTATCATGTGGTTAAGCAGGTTTATCTGGTGTTTTTTAAGGGATAGTAAGCTTTTACATATTACCTACCTAAGATATATTTAGTATGTTTTTTGCTATCCAGCAAATCTAATTCTTCAAATTTTTTATTGGTAGGGTGGGATATCACATAAGTGCCATCATCTATAACATCATTATTATTCTCTTTTAGTGCATGTTTCAATGTTAAAATGGTGTCTCTCAAACTCCAGCTAAATTGGAGCTGCTTCGGATCGGACCTTTTTATAAACCCTGAATGATTCTTAAAAAAATTAACCTCGGGACACACATTAAAACTTAAGCCTGAGACCGCTTTACCTTCAGAATATTCAATTATTTGGCAAAGGGTCCACGTTCCCACTACAAATTTGTCTTTATTGGTGGGTTTGAGCTCAGGCTGTTTACAAGAATACATTATTGAAAGAATAACAACAATGAGAAAGGCTTTCTTAGCCATAATTTGACGTATTTAATGGTTATCCTCTACGGTTAACAATCTTTTCACCTCAGTCTTATCCTTTGCAATCTGCACTTTCAATTCCTCCAGCGAATCAAATTTCATATCATCACGCACAAAATTCAGGAATTGCATCTGGATGCGCCGGTTATAAATATCCTGATCGAAATCAAAAATATTCACTTCAATGTTTCGGGTTAGGCCATTGATGGTCGGGCGCGAGCCGATATAGGCCATGCCATCGTACACTTTCCCGTCTATTTTTACCCTGGCAGCAAAAATACCATGAGAAGGGATGAGCTTATATGTTTCTGAAATTACAATATTGGCCGTTGGGTAGCCAATTTGCCTGCCCAACTGGTCGCCGCGTACTACGGTCCCGGTGATATAAAAAGGATAGCCTAAAAAAGTATTGGCTAACGCTATATCTCCTTTGATTAATGCCTCACGCACACGGGTTGAGCTTACTGCCACTTCATTGATATCCTGCTCAGGTATTTCAACCACATCAAAGCCGTAAACCGGCCCCAATTGAAGCAACTCCGCGAGGCCTCCCTGGCGGTCTTTGCCGAAACGATGATCGTACCCGATAACGATTTTTTTTGTGCCGATCTTTTTTACCAGCACTTCGCGGATATATTCTTCAGCCGTTTGGTTTGAAAAATCTCTTGAAAAGGGGGTGATGATCAGGTGATCAATGCCCAACGCTTCCAGCAGTTCGGCCTTTTCGGCCATGGTATTGATCAGCTTTAGGCTTTCGTCCTCCGGGTGTAAGATCATCCGCGGGTGAGGGAAAAAAGTAAGCAATACGGTTTCGCCGCCTGCGCTTTCGGCCAGCTCTTTTATGCCGGCGATAATTTTACGGTGCCCCAGGTGTACCCCGTCAAAGGTGCCGATAGTAACCACCGCGTTTTTTAAAGGAACGAATTCATCAATATGATGATAGATCTTCATGTTATATTTTATTCAAAAGCCGGTAAATTCATTTTCAAATCCCTGATCATTTCAACCAGCTCCATAATCTCAAAAGCGTCTTCAATCCGGTATTCGCCGCTCCGGGTGCGTTTGAGTTTGGATAAATACGCGCCATTATTTAACGCTTTGCCAAAATCATTTACCAATGAACGGATATAAGTGCCTTTACTGCATACTACTCGGAAATTAACTTCGGGCAAAGCAATGCCGGTGATCTCAAATTCGGTAATGGTAACATTGCGGATCCGGAGCTCCACAACTTCGCCCCGCCTGGCTTTTTCGTAGAGCCGTTCGCCATCAATTTTTACTGCCGAATGTGCGGGGGGATATTGCTGGATATCGCCAATAAACTGCGCGCAGGCTGCCCTGATTTGCTCTTCGGTAATGGTACTGATATCGAAATGCGCATCGGCGTCGGTTTCCATATCAAAGGATGGCGTTGTCTCGCCCAAAACCATCGTCCCGGTATATTCTTTTTCCTGCGACTGGAAAGTATCTATCTGCTTGGTCATTTTACCGGTGCAAATGATGAGCAGGCCTGAAGCCAGCGGATCAAGCGTGCCGGCATGGCCCACTTTAAGCTTTAAAGGTTTAAAAGAATTGCGCAATTTTCCGACTGCGTCGAAGCTGGTCCAGTTATAGGGTTTGTTGATCAGCAGCAAACGCCCTTCTGCAAATTCTTCTATGGTAGTAAATGGGTTGATCACAGATTTAAACTGATTAATATGGTTTCACTGATTTTTTAATCGTGATTTCACTGATTAATTTAATAATTATACTGATTTACATAAATATATAAAAACGCCGCGAAATTAATCAGCGAAATCGTAATAATCAGTTTAAATCTGTGATAAATATATCCCGCTCAAATTCTGGTATAATTTCTTTCTCCATGGCAGTATCAAAAAGCAGCTTGATGGCTTTTTTGCCTTCTTCGCCCAGATCGACAGAGTATTTATTGACGTAAAGGCCGATATGCTTATACATTACCTCCTCGCTCATTTCCTGGGCGTGAGAACGGATAAATTCAAGACCCGATTTGGGGTTTTCAAAAGCAAATTCCACCGAACGTCGTAAAACGCGGTTAATTTTATGCTGGATTTCCGCGGGCAAATTGCGATTGGCTACTATTCCGCCGAGGGGGATAGCGCAGCCGGTTTGTTTTTCCCAGTAATCGCCCAGGTCGATGATCTTTTTTAAACCTTTGTCCTGGTAGGTAAAACGGTTTTCGTGGATGATGAGGCCGATATCAACCCTACCCTCCAGCACCGCATCTTCAATATCCGAAAAAACCAGTTCAACCTTGTTGGTGGCGTTCGGGAAAGCCAAACCCAGTAAAAAATTGGCGGTAGTGTATTTGCCGGGAATACCAATGAGCGGATTTACGATTTCAGATTTACGATTTACGATTTGGGCGTTTTGTAAATCCGAAATCGAAATTTCGATATCCGAAATCAATAGCGGACCAACGCCAAACCCTAAGGCGCTGCCTGAATCGAGTAAAACATATTTATCGGCAACAAAGGCAAAGGCATGGTAACTGAGCTTGGTGATATCCAGTTCGCTGCGCAGGGCTTTTTGGTTCAGCGTTTCCACGTCATCATAAAACACCTCAAAATCGAGTCCTTCGGTATCAATTTTATGATGGATCAGTGCATCAAAAATAAAAGTATCATTGGGGCAGGGCGAAAAACCCAGGGTTAGTTTCATGGTTGGTTGATTGAGTTGATTATGTTGGATTAAGTTGATTGAGTTGAAACGGGTTAACAGCAGCTACTACTCACCCAATCAACTTAATCAACCATTCACCTTAAATCAGGCATACATTTTTAAAAATTCAATGGCAAAGGTATTCAGATTTTTAATGGCGAGCCCCATGTTCCAGTTGTCCCGGTTACGCTTTTCCACATAATTTGACACAGCCCTGATCTGGATACAAGGTACGTCCATTTGCTTGCAGGCGTAAAAAAAAGCAGCGCCTTCCATGCTTTCCAGTTGCGGATTCAGCCTTTCGCTCACTTTTTTGATAGAGGCCTCATTGCCATGCACCGTATTTACCGTAATTGCACTCACGTTTTTCAGGTTAAAATTATTGAACAGGTTATAAAGGTCGGTAAGTTGAGTTGTAGGATAAAAAGTCGCTTCGCCGAAACCCATTTTCTCAATCGGCAAAAACTCACCATCATCTTCGGCGCCTAATTCAGCAAGGGTATCCTGGCTGATCTCTACCAGCTCGCCGATGGCAATATTTCTGTCAAAACTGCCTGCAATACCTAAATTTAGTACCAGGTCGCATTTGTTGGCGGCCAGGTGCCTGCCGAGCGCGAATGCGGTTGCTACCATGCCCACGCCGGTTATTAATATTTCGGATGTCGGATGTTCGATTTCGGATTTAATTTTAAATAATCTTAAATCCGAATTTTCGGCCAATTCCGAAATGGAAAATCCGAAATCCGAAATTAATGACCCGACTTCCAACTCTGTCGCCACAACAACCAATATCCGCATAATGCTATTTTTATGACGCTAAGATAAAACTTAAGCCCTGTTTTTGTTTTGTATATTTGCACCATTATTTATTATGATGATATTTATTACACGCAAGGAACATTTTAATGCTGCACACCGCATGTACCGCGAGGAATGGAGCGAAGAAAAAAATGCGGAGGTATTTGGCAAATGTGCCAACCCTAACTGGCATGGCCATAATTATAACCTTTTTGTAACCGTTAAAGGCGAGGTTACCCACGCCACGGGTTACCTGATGGACCTTAAGGAATTAAAAATAATCATTAATGATT
>NZ_CAIWNH010000410.1 GCF_903913935.1 uncultured Mucilaginibacter sp. | reverse complement strand
TATCCGCGATTAGCGCCGACAATGGAATGGGACACTGCCGCAGGCCATGCTGTAGCACATTACTCAGACTGTAAAGTTTATAACTTTAAAACCGGTCGTGAATTGAAATACAATAAGGAAAATATGCTTAACCCGTGGTTTGTGGTCGCTGGCCAGTATTAGCAATTGAATATCCGTATATTTCTAATGATAATTTAATTAAATAAGATCGGTTTAAGCACTAAATTTTTCATACTATTGAGAAGCCAGCAAGCCTAAAGATTTTTAATGAAAGAAAAACTATACATAGTTGAACAGCAGTACAAAATAACGCGCCTTGACCGTGAACTGGCCAATGGGCATAAGGCAGCCTGTGTTTGGTTTACCGGGCTTTCAGGCTCGGGGAAGAGTACGATTGCTAATCTTGTGGAAGAGGAGTTGTATAACCTTGGGGTAAAAACCTATACCCTGGATGGGGATAACATCCGAAGGGGTTTAAATGTGGGGCTTACCTTTACTGACGAAGACAGATCTGAAAATTTAAGAAGAATAGGAGAAGTTGCCAAGCTGATGTGCGATACAGGTTTGGTTTTACTTGCTACATTTATAACTCCTCTCGAGCGCCAGCGCCAGTCGTTGCGTTATGCATTGGGCGAAATGTTTATCGAGGTTTTTGTTGATACCCCGATTGAAATTTGTGAAGAGCGCGATGTTAAAGGCTTATATAAAAAAGCTAGAACAGGAGAAATAAGTAACTTCACCGGCATAAGTTCTCCTTTTGAATGCCCCGTTTCACCTGAAATATATATTAACACAACAAATCAAACTTTGGAACAATCTGTGAATTTGGTTTTAGAGGGTGTATTACCTAAAATTAAATCAGCTAATTAATTATATGCATAACAAATATTACCTCAATCACCTTCAGGAACTTGAATCAGAAGCGATATACGTGATCAGGGAGGTTGCAGCGCAGTTTGACAGGCCTGCTATATTATTTTCAGGCGGGAAAGACTCAATTGTGGTAACCCATTTGGCCCGTAAAGCGTTTTTTCCTGCAAAAATACCCATGCCCCTAATACATATTGATACCGGCCATAACTTTTCTGAAACTATTGAATTCAGGGATCAACTGGTTGAAGACCTGGGGATCCAATTAATTGTTGGATCTGTGCAGGAATCAATAAATAAGGGAAGGGCAGTAGAAGAAAGCGGCATTAATGCCAGCAGGAATGAATTGCAAATAGTTTCGTTGCTTGATACCATTGAACACCATAAAATTGATGCAGCAATGGGTGGTGCCCGCAGGGATGAAGAAAAAGCAAGGGCTAAAGAGCGCTTTTTTTCGCATAGGGATGAATTTGGACAATGGGATCCCAAAAACCAGCGCCCGGAGTTATGGAACATTTTTAATGGCCGTAAAAGAATGGGCGAGCATTTCAGGGTTTTTCCGATAAGTAACTGGACTGAGATGGATGTGTGGAATTATATTTTACAGGAAAACCTCGCGATACCGTCATTATATTTTGCTCACCGGCGTGAGGCAATTTACAGGGACGGAACATGGTTGCCAAATTCCGAATTCCTCGTATTAAGAGAAGGAGAAAGGATTGAACTTAAGCAAATGCGGTTCCGTACACTGGGTGACATTACCATAACAGGAGGCATTGAATCAGATGCCGATACCCTTGAAAAAATAGTGATGGAAGTTTCTGCCACACGGAGTACTGAACGGGGCATGAGGAGTGATGATACGCGCTCAGATACATCGATGGAAGACAGGAAAAAACAAGGATATTTTTAAGTGAATATTTAAAAAAATGGAATTAAAACCAGTAACTCTGCAAGCAATAAATAACACGAATTTAAAATAATTATCAATATATTCGCCTCAACTAAATATGGAATTACTGCGTTTTACCACTGCCGGAAGTGTTGATGATGGGAAAAGTACACTTATTGGACGATTGTTATACAGATC
>NZ_CAIWNH010000409.1 GCF_903913935.1 uncultured Mucilaginibacter sp. | reverse complement strand
CGCCCTGCTCGTTGGTCACTACCTTTCCGATGAGCGTGCCCTCTGAATCCTTGTTTAAAGATAATTTAAGAGGGATGCCGCCAACGTTTTGAAATTTGCCGTTTACTTTGGTCTTTACCTTCACCACAACATAAGGGATCTTGTTGTTGGCATCAAAGTAGCTCACCGCTACGCTCACGCTGCCTTTATCTGCCGTTTGGGCAAATCCATCATAACCTGGCAAAAGAAAGATGAGGGATAGCGATCCGAAAAGTATTTTATTTAGCAGTTTCATGATGTTCGTTTATAGTTTCTTGAATAGGGATAATAGGGAACACGCGGCAAAGCGCTACGATGATTAAAATGGCACCCGCCAATGAACCCATTGTTATGGCCCATTCTTCCCAGCTGGGGAAATAGTGGTGATAACTTGCCGGTACATCATGCATTGGTAAAAAGGGGTGCAGCAAGGTTGGAGTAACAATTAAATAACGTTTAAACCAGGCGCCCACTACCACCATAATCCCCACGATAAACATGGGAAGTGGTTTACGGCCCGTTTTAAATAATAAAATGATGATGGGCAGGATGATGCCGGTAAATATGGCGAACCAGAAAACCGGCGCAAATGATCCTGAAAACATATCATTTAAATATCCGGCTTCCGATTCTTTCATTTTAAAGAATGGGGTTAAAAACTCATTCACGTTAAAATAAAGATAGAGGAGGCATAAAAGCACCAGCACCCGGCCCATCTTATCAAAATGTTCAAGTGTGATATATTTTTCAAGGCCATACCATTTCCTGAAAATATACATGGCTACCACTACTGCGCCAGCCCCTACCAAAAAGGCGCCAGCGATGAAATAGGCGCCAAAGTTAGTGCTGTCCCAGCCCGGGCGATAAGTAGTGGCAAACAACCACGACGTTACCGTATGGATGGTAAAGGCAACCGGGATGATAGCAATGCAAAGTGCGTTAATAGCTTTTTTACTTAACAGGTATTGTTTATGACTGCCTTTCCAGAAAGAACCAAGATAGCTATAGAATTTATGCAGGCGTGGTCCTGATTCTTCCTTAAACCGCAGCAGGATCTGCAGGTCGGGCAGCATCGGGTAGTATAAAAGCAAGATACTGATAAAGAAATACGTGGTGATCACGATTACGTCCCAAATAATGGGCGATTGGATCCGGCCGTAGATAAACAAGTTGTAAAACCGCTCAGGACTACCCATATCCACAATGATGATAATGGAAGCAAAAATGATGGCCGCGACGGCTATCATCTCGGCGATGCGCGTAAGCGGCGACCCCCATTTTACACCGGCCAGCCGAAAGACTGCCGTTATCAGTGAGCCTACAAGGCTTATCGCAACAAAAAATACGAAGTTTGATATATATATACCCCATGATACATAATCGCGCATATGGGTTACAATTAAACCATACCTTAACTGCCGGTAATAGGCATAAATGCCTACCAGGCAAAATGCCGATAATATATACACCAATATCTTGCCGCTATTTTTAAACTTTCTCGGTAGCAGGTCCTGGATAATTTGTTCTTCTCCGGCTATTGATTTTGAATTTTCCACCTTTAATTATTTAAGGTTATTTATTTTGTAACTTATCATTTTCAAGTCCCGATTCATAAGGGAAGTTCCTGCTTACGGGCGGCAGGTAATAAACACTTGGTTTAGTGCCAAGGTCTTCCATTAGCCGGTACCCGCCTTTATCGCGCATCATGTCGCTGAACCTGAAAGTCTCAGCGCCATTGGTTACCGAATCTTCATTAAGGTCGCCATAAAAGAAAGTTCCGTTAGGGCAGGCTGATACGCAATGCGGCAGCATCCCCATGCGGGTCATGTCGGCACAAAAATCACATTTGCCAACGGTACCTTTTTTCTGGGGGATACTTGTTTCTGCTGAATACGGCTGAGCCGCCACATCGGCAGGTATTTCGGGCGCTCCCCAGTTAAATACCCTGGTGGAGTAGGGGCATGCAGCCATACAAAAGCGGCAGCCTATACAGCGGTCGCTGTCTATCAGCACAATCCCGTCTTGTCTTTTAAAAGTTGCGTCAACCGGGCAAACCTTAACGCAGGGCGGTTCGTCGCAATGCATACAGGTAGTAGGTTCCCAATAAGGCGCTGTATGTTCGGCTGATTGCATCGGATCTACTTTGATCCAATTCTCGCCGGGGTTTAAATCGTGCGCATGGTTACAGGCCGACTGGCATTTTTTCAGGTTTTTACACCGTGAAAGATCAATCACCATTACAAATTTTTTCCCTGGTATCCCGACCCTGGCTTCGGCATTGCTTATTGTTGGCAGGTGCGGCACCGGTTTTAAAAATGCCTCGTCAAGCTCGATCTCTTCGCCATCAACCGATAATAGTTTAACTTTTTTGCCCGATGGTTTTACATCTTCGCCGGCAGCGGCTTCAAAGGGGCTGTTTGATGTGCAACCGGTTGCTAACGCAGCAACAGCGAGGCCGGCAACCAGGAAATCCCTTCGTGAGCTATCTTTTAATTCCATCTTCTATTTAATAAAAGGTTGTATCATTTATTTTTTTATCCAGTGCTGCATCTCTGTATTGGTGACCTTTTTCATCTTGCCACTTATTTTCGACACATCCACCTCAACCAGCCGTCCATCCTGGGTCAGCATCTTAACGGTTTGCTTTTTGTTTGCTACGGGTTTCTTTTTACGCCAGAAGGAGATGCCAGTGATACTTCCAACAGCTGCAAATGCAGATAAGATGCCCATCCCCCAAACAAATTTTCTGCGCGACGGCTCATTTGTTTGTGTAGTATTTTCTTTATTATCCATAAATCCTGGGTGCTTATATTATATGTGCAAGTTATTACTACTTACTTGATGGCTGCATGATCAGAAACAGCGGAAAAAGTGACATCGATCATGTAATTTCAGATTGGTAGTTATATAATGCACTGGTCAAAAAAAAAGAGGCCCGCTATTGAGCAAGGCCTCCTTCATTAAAACAACTATTTTTTTAGTGCGCGAACATAGTTTACGAGGTTCCAGATATCTTCAGCCTCTGGAATCTTCTTTTTAAAGCTTGGCATGTCATCACGGCCCTCAGCGATCTTGTAATACAATGATCCGTCAGACTGGGCCTGGAATTTCGCCTCGGTCATATCCTGCGGGCTGGTTTTTAACTGTGCTGCTTTGCTGCCATCACCCAAACCTTTTTTACCATGGCAGGATACGCAATGTAAATTCCATAATGATTTACCTGAAGCCAGCGATTCGCCATTTGATTTTACAGGGTTGGCCATTTTTGCATTTTTTTCGGGTACGGGCCATGGTTTAGGGGTTTGCTGCAGTGTTGTAAATGCTAAACACATGGTGCACACAGCCATTAGTGTTATGGCCGAAATCAGTTTACTCTTCATTGTTGTATGGTTTTTAATAAATATTTATTTATCAGATATTTACACATAGGAAAGCAATATATTCCCGTATTGTTTTAAATTAAAAATTCCAAAGTCTGGATATATTAAACCCAATCAGGAATTCGCCTTTTTTATAGTCATTCTGGTTAAAAAAGGTATTGTTCTGCGGGCTTAACGATCCATAGTTGCCTATAAATATTTGGAAATCGTGGCCGCTTGTCCGCATGTCAATCCCGAAACTGATGTTTGGATGCGGGTTTTGGGCTGGGTTTTGTGTAAGCGGCTGATCATAATTGGCAATCAGCGACATACTTTCAGATACTTTAAGCTTGCCGCCAAGTTCTATCGCGAAGTTGTCATGATTGTATATCGGCATCACATTGCCGTTTGCATCCTGGTAACCCAGCAGGTTATTAAAGTGGGAGTAACTCGGGCTGATCTGCAATGAGAAATTTTCGCTGAATTTCCGGGCAATAATAATTTCGTTGTAGAAACTAAAACGATCGGAAGTATTTACAAACAGCGTGGTATTATCAGCTTTGCGCGTATCCATTATGGAGTTTACATAATAGGTTACGCTTACCGGCATCGAACCATCCTTCGTTTGTTTAATAATGGCAAACTTTATGTTTCCGTCAACCTGCATGTTTTCGTTGCTGGCGCCTAAACCTATCTGCAAATTATTAACCGGCACATAACTTAAATTAAGTTTCATGTTAGCGCCATTGAACAGGCCAAACGCATCCGAGAAGCCGTGTTGTACGGTGCCGAACCTGTGCTGGATATCAAATTCAAAAGTTCCTTTTATGGGCACCATTACACTTTGGTCGTCAATTAAATAATTTCCTTCGAAAGTGTTCTTTACAAATGATTTCTTTTTAATAACCGGGGCTTCCGCCGAAGTATCGGCAGTCTTTGCTGCTTTTTTAGCAGGCGTATCCTGGGCCATTACACTTCCAAATCCGCTGCAGAGCGCGATCAACAGGCACCCCCTGGCAAAACCCGGAATAAATGATGAATAACTATTGTGTTTTTTCATGAGTTGTTTTTTTAATTGTTTTTAGCTCCTTGTGTTATCCAGGCAAGCATTAATGCATTGATATTGGAAGGATTATTTGCGCTGCCGGCAGGCATGGCTACTGCCTTCTTACCGGTAAGCCATAAATACACTGAACTGCTTTTAGGCGTACCAGTGTTTACATAACCACCGGTTGTCAGCGAAGTATATGCCGCTGCAGCTGTTAAGTTTGGCGCCTGGCTGCCGCTATGGCAGCCGCTCACCGCGCAGCTTTTTGTCAAGATCGGCTGAATATCCTTTGAAAGGCTTACAGTAGTTGTTATTACCTGTGTGTTGTCTATCAATACAGTATCTGTTTTGGTACAACTGGCTATCGTAACTATGATGCAAGCGATAAGGATCAATACCATTCCCGTTTTTTTCTTGGACATGATCTTTGTTTTTTAATTATTGAAATAACAACGTTGCACTATTTCTTAAATGTCAATAGCAGGTAGGGTTGTATGCCATGCTGGTTGTTTGATTTATTCCAAAGTGCAAATCCAAATGGCTGGTCCTGCAAGCTTGAAAAGTCAACATCCTGTTTTAAAACGTCGGCTGTTTTTAATTTACGTTTGTATTCAACGATCCAACCTGAACCTGTATAAAGTGCTGATGCGGTAATGTCAGCCCTGCCGCCAATCAGTGGTGATGCAATATAACTTGGGAAACATTTTGGGCCGTCGCCGCCAAATACAGGGTCGCCTGTTCTTTGGTAATCAGTTCCGCTGTTAGGGTCAATTGTGCCACCTGCATAAGTTAATACACCGGTTGAACTAACGCCTGTAATTTTAACAGCTTTACCGCCTGCTAAAGTGTCGGCAGCTAACACATAATAATAATTTGAAGCATCAGGATAAATCCACATTGGCACAGTTACTTTGCTGCCGGTGCCATCTAATTTTAAGGATTGTTTGTTAGATAAAGCGCCTTGTGGTAAAGCAGTAGTATAGGTTGGTCCGTAAGGCCAGGTAGCTGATGTGCCGTTTACAATAAGATCATCTACGTGACGGCCATTGCCTGAACCACCTGTTAAGTTAGTGATAGATGGACCGCCTGCCCAATCCTGGTAAACATCGTCCATCTGGTTAAAGATCACGTCGCGGCTTAAGTGGCACCACCACATGTCAATTTTTTCGCTGGCGCCATTGGTATAGTGGTTACCCTCGTTTGCATTTGAAACCACAACCGGTGGCGACACCGCAAAATTGGTGTAGGGCTGAAAAATGTGGCAGCTGGCATAGCAGGTTTGGCTGATGAATTTTGGTGTCGAATTGTCAATGTTAAATAACATCGCGAATTTATCTTCACCAAAACCATCCCTGGTTACATTGCCATTGCTGTCGAATGTTTTGCTGGTTGGTTCCTGGGCCCAAAGCTGTTTTACCGGATCAAAATACCATGTAGCAACATAAACGCTTTTAGTAGGATCAGACCATTGCGCTAAAAAGTAAATGTATTGGTCGTCATACATTGACTGCAGCTTAGCTGGATATGTCTGGCCATTGTAACCTGTAAAAAGGCCATTGCCCGGGTCAGGTACAGTAGGTGTAATGTCCAATGCCGGGGCATTTTTCCATAAGCCTTCAACTGTGCCGTCAATTGTTGGCGCGGTTGCAGTTTTAACGGAAACAAGGGTGGTTGTGCTGACAGTCGCGTCAGCGCCGCCAGGGATAATGATCTGGTCTCTTTTTGTACAACTTACAACATACCCTAAAGAGAGCATTACAGTAGTGATGATCCAGAATTGTTTACTTTTTATAAGTTTCATAATTGATGATTGTTTTTGTGAGAAATTTTAACCTGTAAAAACATGTCAAACCTATGAAAGCTGCCGTGACATAAATATGACAGAAATCACTTAAAAAAATGATTGGGGATAGGTTTTTGGGAGTTTTGTTAATTTTAACTTTGCATACAGGCCCGACTATACCTTCAGTGGTGATATAGTACCTAAGCGGTTATAACGCTTATTAAGGCAACTCATATTTTAAACTAAAAACTAATTTTGAACATATTTTTAAGGTGTTTGCTGTTAATTTATGATAGCTCATTTTTATAATCAATGTCACTTTT
>NZ_CAIWNH010000408.1 GCF_903913935.1 uncultured Mucilaginibacter sp. | reverse complement strand
TGGTATCGGTGCTCAATAAGCTGAAAAATATAACTGGTAAGCCAACCCTTGTTGAAGTAGTGATCCCTGAAAAGGATTTGCCGGGCCAGATGTACCGGCTGGGAAAAGAGTAAATAATAACCTTATAAACAAAATTTAATATGAAAAACAAAACGTATTCCATTTTTGGAGCGGGCGCCTCTGGCCTGTACACCGCCTGGCGACTATTAAGCGGTGAGCCCGATAGTAAACTTGGTGAAGAAAAGCAATTGGCCGCCGGTGATATCCTCGAATTATATGACTGGGGGAAGTATGATTTCACCAAAGAGGACCCGGGTACCAGGGCCGCGGGTGCAAGGGTTTGTACCTGGCATTACAAAAATGACAAAACACAATCGTACCTGGAACTTGGCGGTATGCGTTACTCTGCCTGGAATGGCCTGCCGGGCGCTAAAAACCAGGGACACCGGCTGGTTACTACCGTGATTAATCAGCTTGACCTGGATAAATATTCGGTACCGTTTAATGTGTCTTCCAATACCTTGTTTTATTTGCGGACGAAGAACATGTACCTGAATGATGTTTCTTCAAGTAACCCGGCTCCGTATAACGTTGACAATTATGGTGCAACCACCTCGCCCGATACCGGTTTTTCAACCATAGAAAGTTTAGCGGTTGACCCCAACGCCCAGCCAAAAAGCAGGGCGGAGTGGTGCGAGTTTTATCAAAACGGCGCCATAAATGTTGAACTTCCGGAATCGTCTGTTTTCCAAAAGGGAAATAAGCTAAAAAATATAGGTTATTGGAACCTGTTGTTTGATCAGCTGGGGTCCGAGGGGTTTCAATATACGGCCGATGGAAACGGGTACACCTCAAATATCATTAACTGGAATGCTGCGGTTGCCATACAGGCAAATGATGAATTTACCCCAGGTAGTCAGTATAAAACACCTACCAAAGGTTATTCAAGCATGTTTAATTCGTTGTTTGAAGCGATTGTCCATTTGGCAAAAGAAAAGGGGGTTAATTTCGAGTATCATCCAGATACCCGGCTGCATTCTATCCTCGACCAAAACGGGAAAGTTCATTTTAGTTTAGCGACGCGAGAACACCCCGATAAAAAGTTGGCTTCAAAAGTAAGTGATGCAGCATGGCTGGCAATGCCCCCTTATGCACTTGAGCTGGTGGCACAGGCTACGCGTTATGCCGATGTTGAAGGATTGGATGTGCTTAACCACGAAAGAGTCCAAAATTATCTTAGTTCTGCCATTATGCAGCCTTCTTATAAGGTGGGGATGTTTTTTGATACGCCATGGTGGATAAATGACCCAAACAATAAAAACAACCCTGTTTACCAGGCGCCAATACTTGCCTGGGAATTAACGACAGATGTTCTGGAGGTGCTGGCAAAAAAAGGGTTCCCGTTAAGATATATCGAAAAAATTAATAATGATGAAGCGATTCTGAACACCCCATATACTCCTTCTTCGGCAATCATTGAAGCGGTAGTGCAATGTATTAATGAGCGTTTAACCATTGAGCAGGAAAAAGAATTGCTTGCCGCATCGCAAAGAAACACCATTGGCCCCAGCATAACCGATACCCCTATAAGGCAGGTGGTATATTTTGGTAATAATGCATCTGATCAGGATGCGGGGCCTGTTTACGGGATCCTGGCAAGTTACGACGACGAACAGTTTACAAGCTTTTGGGAAGAGTTGGAATATGGGAATGATGATGCCGAAAAGGTGCCGTTTTCAGAAAATTATCAGCCGCTGATTGGTCCGCGCAAGGCAACAGATGTAATGGTGAAAATGCTGCGCCAACAACTGGCCGCATTACATTTTGGCCCGCAGGCAGATTACAGCATTGTGCCTAAGCCATTGGAGTGCCGGTATATGGACTGGTCGCTGCCGCCATTTAATGCCGGTTACCACGCCTACGCCGCTCATTGCGATGTTTGCGATGTGCAGCAAAAGATCCGCAAGCCATCTCAGATGATAAAGAATGCCGATGCTAATATTTTTATTGTCGGCGAAGCTTATTCAAACGACCAGGCCTGGGTAGAGGGCGCCTTTTGCACCGCTGAATCTGTATTAAATGATTTTTTTGGCCTGCGACCTATTATTGATGATGAGCATTATCCGTTTATCTGTCCCTGTGGAAGGTGATCGTTAGGCAAGGGGATTAATTTATTTTGTACCCCGGAAAATTTATTTATAAACCTATATGTTAACTGACCGGCCGTCCCGAATATATTTTGGGGCGGCTTTGTTTTTGGTTACTGATCACAGCCCATCAAGCGAAAAAATCCATTGGATGTTATAACCTTACCCGCACGGACCAAACATTGACCCGCCTGCAAACATGTTTGACTCCGCTTAATTGGTCAACCCCTTTAGCAATCCGAAATAAGCGGGCTTCTTTTTATAGGTTGCATCAAAAGGCAGCGGCCAGTCTTTGCGATTAAAAAAGGGCGGGATCCAGCTATCGGCATCACAAAACTCCCAGGTGGTGATACCATAGCGTTGTGCTGCAGGTACATTCTTGCGGTAGCTTTCCGCAATAAACTGGTAAAGTGCTGACTGTTTAAGCTGAAGCGCAGAGGTAAAAACAATATTTGGGTCGTTGCCTGGATTTACCGAAATATCCAGTTCGGAGATATGCACCAATAGCCCGGTTGCAGCCAACCTTTTTAAGGCTGAAGTAATGCCAGCAGTATCTACATTAATATCAATGTGCATTTGCATGCCGATGCCGGAGATGGGTATACCCCGATTTTTTAATCCGGTTACTAATGCGATCATCGAATCAAGTTTTACGCCGCCCCATTCCTGCCCATAGTCATTATAAAATAGCAGGGCACCCGGGTCGGCTTCATGCGCATATTGGAATGCCCGCGCAATATAATCCGGGCCAAGATGCTGTCGCCAGATGCTGCCGGTGCCATCGCCCGGGCTTACATCCTGGTTGCGTAATTGGCCATTATCGTCCCGGATGGCTTCGTTCACTACATCCCACGAGGCAACTTGTCCTTTATAATGCGTGGCTTCACTTTGAATATGTGTTTTAAAAAGAGTTTCCCAGGCCGGGGTATCACCCTGGAAATTCAAAACCCAGTCCGGTAGTGCCTGGTGCCAAATAAAATTATGCCCGTGCATACGCAGATGGTGCTGCGCGGCGAACCCAACAATCGCGTCGCCGGGGGCGTAGTTAAAAGCACCCCGTTTAGGCTCGGTAATATCGAACTTCATTTCATAGTCGGCCGTCATGCTGTTGTATTCAGTAAGGAGCACCCCCTGGTAGAAGTAATTGCTTAAAATGCCATTGGATGTAATAGCCGAACCCATGGGAAAAGGCGCTGTGGCCTTTAATGTGGCAACGACGGGTTGTGTTGTCGAAGGCGAATTCTTTTTACAGCCTTCGGCGATCAAAAGACAGGCCAATAAAGCAAGGCAGATATAACTTTTTAAACAAGCCGGCATCGGGATGAAAATTGGTTTGTGCTTAAAGGTATAGCTTTTGGTGCAGAGACGCAATATTTTGCGACGCTGCATTGTTACGGCACGATAACCTGTATTTTTTGAAATCGAAAAAAGATAATCCTTATATTCGATTAAAATAAACCATCCACCAATCATGAAACCAGTCAAATTTATACTGCCCTTGCTGCTTTGCGCTTTTACTTTTGGTTTTACGACCATCGAAAAGACAGACCATTGGAAAAACCTGTTCAACGGCAAAGACCTTAGCGGCTGGGATACCTATATCGGCCCTGACCTTACAGATAGCGGCAAGCCCATCACCGGTACGCCTATTGGTTTGAACAATGACCCCCGCCATGTGTTTACCATCGTAAAGCAGGAAGGAGAAAATGTTATCCGGATCTCGGGCGAGAACTGGGGCGCCATTTCTACCCAAAATGAGCATGAAAATTATCACCTGCAATTGCAGTTTAAATGGGGCGGCTTAAGTTGGGGACAGAAAAAAGGCAAAAAGAAAGATAGCGGCCTGCTTTACCATTCAGTTGGACCCTATGGAGCGGATTACGGTGCCTGGATGCGCTCGCAGGAATTCCAGATAGAGGAAGGCAATTGTGGCGAATACTGGGGTGTTGCCGGCGGAATGGCCGATATGCCGGTGATCATCAGGATGGATACCGCTTATGTTTATAATCCGAAAGGGACCATGACAACTTTTAAAGAAGGCAGCAAATAGGGTCGCCGCTGTATAAAGAATGGCGATGCTGAAAGCCCATCGGGACAATGGAACACTGTTGACCTGTATTGCCATGGCGATACCAGTATCCACGTAGTAAATGGTAAAGTGATGATGATCTTATATCATAACCGTCAAGTGGAGAAAGGGCAAGAATTGCCGTTGAGAAAAGGAAAGATCCAGATCCAATCCGAGGGAGCCGAAGTGTTTTATAAAGGGATAAAGATACAGGCTATAGATAGGCTGCCTGCGGATTTAATGAAGGAATAAGTAATCCATAGCGATGGGTTTAAATCAAGGCTATGGATTGTATGCAGGTATTATAACCTGGCTTATATAAACAACATGTGCACTCCTTCGCCGGCGCTTTCCTTATAAAAATCGCCAACAGTAATAATGGCCTCAACACCTTCGTAAAGGTCGTCCTTTGTATAATGGAACATATCAACGGCTAATTTGCATGCCCAGAGTTTTACGCCCGAGGCGGTTAAAATATCCAGGAATTCAAGAATGTCCGGCATATCAATTTTCTCCATTTCCTTCTTCATCATATTGGACGCCAGGGCTTCCATTCCAGGCAAACCGCCGAGCATGGTGGGCATATGCATAGCCGGATTGCCTACTGTGGCAACATGCAAATGTTCCAGTTTCTTTTTGTGAATGGCTTCGAGGCCAAAAAAAGTAAAAAATATTTCGGCTGCGATACCCTCCATCCGGGCCCCATTGGCCAGTACAAATGCGGCGTATACATTTTCAAGCGTTCCCTTTGAAAGGATGATCATCATTTTTTTGATGGCGCCTTTATCTTCGTTCATGATCTTTTGATATTAAGTGTTAAATACAGCTGGCAGGTTTTGGTATGCCGGCAATTTTGGTAGCGGTTTTTAACGGCGCGTTCGGGAATAACGAGTAAAGTTCCTTGATGTCAACTACACCGCTTTTGCCAACACGCCTGATGCTTAGCGCCACCTGGTTTTTTTGTTCGTTTTGTAAATATTTGATCACATCCCAATGCCTTGGGGTAAGGGACAGGTGGTTTTCGGCGGCTATCGCCTCGCCCACTTTTTCATCCCACTGATTAAAATCGGTTAAATAACCTTCTTCATTTACGGTAATTGGTTTACCTGCTATTACTTTTTCCATGATTGTTCTGTTTTTTATTCATTCAATGCTTTTTCATAATGTTTTCCGGAGTCGGACATGTTTGCCGAAACAAAGGGAATATGCGTCCCTTTCAGCAATACATTCCAATAAATCCAACGGAAGGCAAGCTTGCCCATATGGTTCATGCGGCTTTCTTTCAGTAATCGCAATGGCCCTATCCCAGGGAAAGGGAAACTGCCTTCAACCGGTTCGTGGGTATAGTTAAAGTCGATGAGCAGCGCCTTGTCGTTCCCTGTTTCGATAAAACAATTGGCGTGGCCGTCAAACGCTTCTGTTAATGGTTCGCCCTTTACAAAGTGTAAGATATTGTCGGTTAATATCTCAGCTTCAAAATGTGCAACGGAGCCTGCTTTAGAGGCTGGGATATCGCTCGCATCGCCCAAAACAAAAATATTGGGATATACCTTTGATTGCAGCGTTGCTTTATTAGTGGGCACGTAGTTAAGGTCGTCGCCCATGCCAGATCTTTCTATCAATTCGTCGCCTTTGTTGGTGGGCACGGTTACCAGGATATCAAAAGGGATGGCGCGGCCTCCATAATCTATGATCTCTTTTTTTTCATTGTCAACCTGTTCAATAGCAAAATCGCTTTCTATCCTGATGTTTTTTTCATCCAACAAATGCGTTAAGGCTTCCGTAGCTTTTGGTTTGGTGAAAGCGCCGCTTAGTGGGGTTACGTAGGTGATTTCCACCTTATCGCGCATGTTTTTGTTCTTAAAAAAGGAATCGGCTAAAAAGGCGAATTCAAGCGGGGCGACTGGGCATTTAATAGGCATTTCAGTAATGTGGACAACCAGTTTGCCGCCGGTCCAATCGCGCAATTTGTTTCTGAGGGCAAGCGCCCCATCAAATGTGTAAAAATCGAATACCGACTTTTGCCATTCTTCGCCCTCCATCCCCGGAGTTTCTTCAGTGGCTATTTTGGCACCCGTAGCAATGATCAGCACATCGTAGTCCAGTTGTTTGCCGTCGGTTAATTGAACTTTGTTTTCTTCCGGCACGATCTTGTCAATTTTGCTTTTTATAAGTGATACTTCTTTTGGGATAAACTCTTCTACTGTTTTAATGATATCGTCGGGCGTGTAAATATCAAATGGAAGAAACAGAAACCCTGGCTGGTAATAATGCTTGTCCCGTTCATCAATAATACTGATGTTCCATTCGGGAGTTTTAAGATGATGGTGCAAGTGATTGGCCATCATTGTTCCGGCTGTACCTGCACCAAGTATTACAAGATTTTTCATGTGTTAGTATTTGAATGTAAAATTCGGCCTGAAAAGCGGGATTAATAATGACCTTGGTTGGGTTACAAAATGATTGTCGGCACACAAAAAAATGATTGTTTGCACAAGGCTGAAAAACCCATTTTTATGGAACAAATGATACAAAACAATAGCTAACAGGCTATTATACTTACAGCCGATTAACGCAAAAATTTAGATTTGATGCAAGAAATAAAACGAGATAATATATATTTGTTCCCCGCTTAGCGGTTATGCTAAAGCGGAAACAATCAACAATTCGGGATGTAGCGTAGCCCGGTATCGCGCCAGCATGGGGTAATCGCTATCGCTCATCCCGATCGCTTGCAGCGATCAGGGCTGCTAGGTCGGAAGGTCTGTTTTTAGGCGTTTTTAAGCGTTTTTTCCTGTTTGTTTACTACTTTGTTTACTACCGTTTTAATGCCATAATTAATTTTTTATGGCTACTATCGCTGTGGTTTTGAATACCACAAAAAAACTATCCAACAATGAATATGCTATTGCACTGCGTGTAACGCATGAACGACAAAGTAAATATTTTGCTTTAAGCACGCTGGTAACAAATCAGTCAAATAAGTGGCGTTGTGTGCACGATGACTGGAAGCAGGCTACGGACGTAGATAATGGTTTTGGAAAGTTCCGAAAAACATTTAAAAACTCTAAGGAATACAATAACATTCTGGAACTTAAATTAGCCGAGGCTAATAAAATTCTGAAGCGGTACGATGAGGAGAATATTGCTTTCAGCTTTGAACAATTCGAGACTGACCTGAAAAGGAAAGAGCGCCCATTAATCACATCCCTGCAAGATTATTATAACCAACAAATCGCTATCCTGGAAGAACAAGGGAGGGTTGGACAAGCTGGATTATATTTCGAAGTACAACGCATTTTGAAGAAATTCCGACCGAATGCTTTACTTGCAGACATCAATTTAAGATTTCTTGAAAGCTTTGAATATTGGCTAAGAAATGAGCGAAAGAATAAGGATACGACTATAAGTATCAAAATGCGAAACCTTCAACGAATTATTAACCAGGCAATCGAGGATAAATTATTTAAGGAAACCGAATATCCCTTCGGCGAGAAGAAATATAGCGTCAACAAAAGGCTTGATAACAAGACTAAGAAAATCGCCATACATCTCGATAAAATAAGCAAACTCAAATCATTGACGCTTCTACCGGGATCGGCTTTACACTTCGCTCAACAGATATTTCTATTCAGCTATTATTGCCGGGGAATGAACTTTATTGATATAACTTATCTAAAATGGGAGCATTTATCTGACAACCATATTTACTATACAAGAAAGAAGACAAGAGGACAATTTGAAATTCCAATCAACGAATATAATGGAGTAATACTTTCATACTTTAAGGGCAATTATAAAATTCCAGGTGGATTCGTCTTTCCTATATTGGACTTGACAATCCATAAAACGCTTAAACAGCAATATACACGCAAAAAGACGGCATTGAAAGCTGTTAACGATAATTTGAAAAAGTTAGCTGAAATGATTGGTGAACCAAATCTTAAGTTAACGACCAATGTTGGCAGACACAGCTATGCAACTGGACTAAAAAGATCAGGGGCCAATACAAGTTTTATTACCGAAGCCCTTGGACATGCAACACAGGAACAGACTCAAACCTATCTGGATGAGTTTGAAAAAGGTGTAATAGAAACCTGGGAGAACAAGATGTTCAATTTATAATCATGAGCAGGGTAGGAAACTATCCTGCATTTTTTACCTTAGTG
>NZ_CAIWNH010000407.1 GCF_903913935.1 uncultured Mucilaginibacter sp. | reverse complement strand
GCCCAGTTATTAAATTGCTTTTATCCTGGTTAATTGCCAGATTGATAATCCCCGAAGACGGATTTGGATATATACTGATACTGCTTTTTGCCAGGCTCTTTATATTGCCATACATCACTTTAGCTACGCCGGAATAGCTGATCGTGCCGTTCAGATCCACCATTTTCAGCCTGTACAAATTTTCGCCAGCTATAGGTGCTTTATCAAGCAAGCTGTAAGTACCCGCTGCGCTTGAGGCATATCCGCCCAATGTATTAAAAGTTACGCCACCGTCTGTACTCCGTTCTATGGCAAAATAGGTATAGTTTTGCTCATTCTCGGCGGTCCAGGCGATCTCAGCGCCACCAATAGCTTTGGCAGCGGTAAAGTTTAATAAGTGAACCATTAAAGCCGGGTTTTCGCGAATGACAAGGCTGAAACGGTTTGCTCCAAAACTATTGGTGTCACTTTTGGCTATGGTAAACGCATAAGCCAGGTTATGCTTAATATCAAGCGAGTCTTTGGCGTATGCGTCTTTCAGCCATACGTCGTAAAGGTCCGGGATGCTTTTTATAGTTGATAGTTTTAGCTGATAGGTGCCTGAAGCCGCTGCATTTACACTTAACGGGATAACCGTCGGAGTTAATTTGGGAAGGGCCTGCGAATTAATGGCCAGCGCTATATGATCTGCAGACATGCTCGAAAGACTTACTGGTCCGTTGCCTGATTTATACATTGCATCCTCGTCCGGCACAAATTGCGCTTTGGATGAACCAGTAAAATTAATAATCACGCCATCGGTATGTACCGAATCCTGCACCATGTTTAAACGAAGAAATTGACCTACGGAAGCCAAGGGCGGCGCACCAAGAAATAAGTTGCCGATAACCGGTGTGGCCTGTGCGCTGGTTTTGCCCGCTTCGTTAAAAGTTAACGATGCGGTAGAAGAAAGTGCACTTACAAAAAAGCCCTGCCCGCTTGGGATGATATTTGATCCGGTCGTTGCGATTGTGCCGGTACCTCCCTTGCCTTGCTGATATACATTGTAATTACCGTTTACGGGATCAAGCACGTATATAAAAGGACTTACTGATGGGCCGTAAATCCCGTTAGTAGACGTAGTTGTACTGAATGTATCCCAATTAATTGAACTTGGATAAGGATTGCCAACCATTGCAAAGCCCAATACAGTTGAATTGCCTGCTACTGTGGTATAATCTAAAGTAGACAAAAGGCTAAACCATGGTTTTACAAGTATAGCGCCTGTATTCAAAGTGCCTGATGCAGTTAAGGTAACACTTTCGGCACTGGTGCCGGGCGTATATTTATTGGCGAGGTTAGTGGTGCGGTCGCCCCTGTCAAAAAACAAAAAGCCGTTACCAACAGGGATGCTATAGCCGCTGCCGTCAAAATCAATAGTATAGCTTGGATCTGTACTGATATTAGCTACCCCCCTGAAATTCCCTCCATTAAACGAGCCATTGGTATAAGCAATATTGTCTCTGTACAGATACAGCGTAGGATTACCGCTTTTATCAAAACCGCCCGCAGTGCCCCCTGAACCTGTTAACAATGAAGATGATTTTACATAATTGATACTGTAAACGTGATTTCCGCTAACGGTGGTTTCATACACGGGAGAAGAAAGCTCGCGGTATGCCCGGTAGGCGCTGCTGCCCCCGGATAGGTAGCGTTCAACATTATAAAGGCCGGAAATCGTTCCTGTTAATGCACCTATAGAAGCTGACCCGTAAATATCAGACTGTAAGGTAAAGGTACAGCCAGAAGCGTTAGTAATAGAACTTGATGCAACAGACGGGTATATAATGGAGGTAGAACCTAAATAAAAAGTGCCGTTATATGTAGTTGCCCCAACTGTTGTTGATGAATTATTGATACTCAGGGTGCTTCCGAGACCATAAGTGATGGTACACGCAGAATTTGACTTCCCGGCATAAAAAGTGCCGTAATTGGTAATGGAACACGTATTTGCTGTACTTGATGTGGTGATTGATGACCCGTTATTGATGGTAAAAGTGCCGTAATTGGTTATTGAATTTGTCCCCTTGAAAGTGATGGCAGTGGCATCTATATTAAAAACACCGGTTGTTGCTCCGCTGTTTTGATTTAAAATTGGCGTTGGGTTACCATTACATGCCATAGTTGATGAGGTGATTGTGAATGTTCCTCCTGTATTGGTAATAGAAGAGCCGGCCGCCATTGTAAAAGTAGTTGAAGTTGCGTTAAAAACACCATTCAGGTTATTATTTATGGGTGATGGACTGCCGTTCAAGGAAACTGTCGAACCCGAGTTTGTTGTTATAGTTCCGGTATTTGCCAAAGATCCGCCTGCTTGTATGTTCAAAGCTGAGCTTGATATGGCAATAGTGCCTGTGTTGATAATAGGTGAGGGATTGCCGCCTGCTGTTAAACCTGAATTAATATCAAGGACCCGTTATTGGTTAGAGCGCCACCAGCAGATACGGACAAAAGACTGTTAAATGTGACAGTATTACCTGATCCAATTATAAAAGTACAGGTATTATTGATAGTTCCGGTCCCGCCAAAGGTGGCAGAATTTGTACCGGCAAACGTTAAAGTACCGCCGCTAACCAACAAGGTTTTAGTTACAGAAAGTGATGCTGATAAAGTAAGTGTAACCGAGCTTGTCGCTTCAAGTGATTTTATTGAAAAGGCGCCATCAACAGTAGGTGCAAATGTAGTTCCCCCGCCTATAAATACATCGTCGCCGGGGGTTGGCGTATGGCCCGATGCCCAATTTGAACCATTACTCCAATTTACACTGCTGCCACCAGTCCAGGTGGCGGTTCCGGCGTAAGAACGGCCGATAAAACAAAACGAAATAGCAATAAAGCTAATTAGGGTACGTAGTCGCATAGCTTAACCAATAATTTATCAAACCGGGCCTTAGCGTACAAATATCGCGCTAAAGACCTTTCAAATTAATAAAAAAAAGATAGCTTTTAAAACAACAGTGTGAATAATATTTATTTTTTTCTTGCGAGTTTTTTTTAATTAAATATTGGTTATAATCAATTGCATAATGATTAAGAAAAAAAGCGTTTTCCACCTTTCAAACGAAATATCCCGGATAAGTTTATTTCATAATATTCCGAAAAATGATAGTTATCCACATTTTTTTTGCGGGCGGGAAGCAATAAATCCCACAAAGCGGGAGCATGGTTTAAAACACTGTTTTAAAGGAGTTTTACTTCGCCCGCTTTAAAAGCATTCCAGCCCGGCTCATTATTTGAAGCCTAGTAAAAAAGCAATCCCATTTAATTACAAGCCGGAACAGCGGAATTGACGCAAGAATTAATCGTACTGATACCCGGTTATAGTACCTTGCTTTATTACTTATAGCCAACTACGCACTTCTAACAGGCAAAAAATCCGGAAGACCGGGTTTAGCGATGCCCAGCAGAAACACCGGCGCTAAATAAAATCCAGAAATATGGGCCTACTTAAACTAAATTACCTATTTCCTGAACATCGAAACGATCCAGATAATGAGTGCGATAACTAAAACCACGGCGATAATACCAACTGCAAATCCAGCTTTAAAAATCCCTTCAATAGCGGTACAACTGCTTAAACAAAATAACAAGAGTGTGGCGAACAGAAAACTTATATTTTTCATTTTGATAAAAATTAAAACAGATTGCTGAACGTATAATAAGCCTAACCGTTAAAAAGTTTCATGTAGCCCGGATTTTTTTAACCAGTTGACGCCATATGGATTTTCGCTTGTAAAAATGCTGCGACAGAAAACCTATCAAAATGATAATCACCCTATCAAAATGATAGGGTATTTATATTGTGTAATCCATACACTAACTTGTTAATATTTTGAAAACCAACAGCTTAATTTAATATTTAAAAGACTTTCCACTAATGGCATAGGGATTGTTTCGGTTTTATTGATAATTAAAAATAATTGATTAAAAACTCATAATGAGCATCAGCAATAATTTACTCCCAACCGCCAGGTCCCGGCGGCCAGAATTATCTTTTTCCTTTTCTTTCAACCAACATTTTATTTTTTCCTGATCAATGGAATCCCACATTAAAAAGCTCACGTTTGCGGGTACGCTAATTACCCTTGGTATTATTTTTGGCGATATTGGCACATCCCCTTTATATGTTTTTCAAACTTTATTGGTTGAAGGCGGCAAAGTCAATAGCCTGCTCGTACTGGGGTCAATCTCCTGCATTTTCTGGACACTTACCTTACAAACCACTTTTAAATACATTATCATTACCCTGCAGGCCGATAACCATGGCGAAGGCGGCATATTTTCATTATATGCCCTGGTGCGGCGTTACGGCAAATGGCTGGCCATACCCGCAATTATTGGTGCCGGTACTTTGCTTGCCGATGGCATTATCACTCCGCCCATCTCGGTAACGTCTGCCATTGAGGGGTTGAGCAATGTGCCCGCGCTAAGCAATCCAATAAAACATCCAGAATTTGTACCCGGAAGCCACCTTATTTTAGGGCTGGTGATCGGGATCATGCTGGCGTTGTTTTTCTTTCAGCAATTTGGCACCAAGATAGTCGGTTCAGCCTTTGGCCCGGTCATGTTGCTATGGTTTTTGATGATCGGCACCTTAGGGTTCTTTCAAATCATTCATGACCCATCTGTATTTAAGGCTTTAAGCCCGGTTTATGGCTATAGGTTGCTTACCGAACATAAGGATGGTTTCTGGTTATTGGGTGCCGTATTTTTATGTACCACAGGCGCCGAAGCGCTCTATTCTGACCTGGGGCATTGCGGGCGGAAAAACATCCAGGTAAGCTGGATCTTTGTAAAAACCACGCTTTTATTAAGTTACCTGGGCCAGGGCGCATGGGTGTTATCGCGGCCGGCCGGCTACAACTTTACCGGGGTTAACCCTTTTTATGCCATTGTGCCCGACCCTCAACTGCTGATGATCCCCGCGGTGGTACTGGCAACTTTAGCTACTATTATTGCCAGCCAGGCCTTGATCAGCGGTTCATTTACCCTCATCAGCGAAGCCGTGAGCATGAACTTTTGGCCGCGCATCACTATAAAGTATCCGTCAAACATCCGCGGACAAATTTATATACCCAGCATTAACTGGATCCTTTGTATCGGATGTATCCTTGTTTCCCTGTATTTTGAAACGTCGGAGCACATGACCGCTGCATACGGGTTTTCCATCACCATAGCCATGTTGATGACTACCATCCTGATGTCGTACTTTATGCGTTATGTTAAACACTGGCCGCTATGGATCGTAGTAATTATCCTGTGTGTATTTTTAACTGTCGAGTTCTCTTTCTTCATCACAAATGCCGCCAAATTATTAAAGCGGATCTTCTTCGTTGTTTTCGAGATCGGCCTGATATTTACCATGTACATTTGGTTTAAAGCGCGCAAGATCAACAACCGCTTTTTGCATTTTATCGACCTGAAAGATCAGATACCCCTATTAATAGCTTTAAGCGCCGATGAATCGGTAAGCAAATATTCGACTCACCTCATTTATTTAACCAAGGCTAACAACGCCAAACAAGTAGAGGAAAAGGTGATGTACTCCATCATGAGCCGGAAACCCAAAAGGGCCGATACTTACTGGTTCATCCATATCGAAACGACCAATGAGCCTTATACCATGGAGTATAGTGTGGACCAGATCGAGCCGGGCAAGGTTATCCGGGTTGAGTTCCGTTTAGGCTTCAGGATCCAGCCAAGGGTAAATGTATTGTACCGCAAAGTTATTGAGGACATGGTTGCCCGTCACGAAATAGATATCACCAGCAAATACGATTCGCTCAATCAATATAAAATTGCCGCTGATTTCAGGTTCGTTATCATGGAGAAATTCTTGTCGTACAACAACTCCTTTGGTGCTAAAGAGGGCTTTATTTTGAACAGCTATTTCGCCATCAAAAAACTGGCACAAACTGAGGCCAAAGCATTCGGCCTGGATACGAGCGAAACGTATGTCGAAAAAATACCATTGGTTGTGAAGCCTGTTGGCAATATTATTTTAAAAAGAATTGAGGCTTAAACTAAAGCTGCGTGCATTTTTGTCCTTAAAAAATCCTCATTATAGCCGGCCATGCAGCCGGCTATTTTTTTTTGCATGTGATAATAATGCCTGTAAAAACGGGGCCATCGTACAGATATCATTACTATTACTTAACTTTATTCCAATGATCAGGCCGGTGCGGTCAACCGCGCAAATTGCCCCTTCACCTAAATCGGTTTAAGTATTACCGCACCTTAATTGATTCAAAATCATCGTTTAACAATTATTAACTGTTCCAGCAAAAACTTTTTACTGTTTTTGCGTTTATAAGATATATTTAGGCCTTAATGTCAATTTTTAGTTATAAGCAGCGCAACAATATCGTTCTCGGGACCATCGTCATCCTGGGCTGTTTCCTTCTTTATGCGTTAAGTGGCTTATTCAGTTCAATTTTAGGCGCCATCGTATTGTTCACTCTTTTCAGACCGGTTTATCTGCATCTGGTCGAAAAAAAGCTATGGAACAAATCGCTGGTAGCTGTACTTATCATGCTTACGTCGCTCGTAGTTATCGTTATTCCTTTAATGTCGCTGAGTATTATGGTTGTCAGCAAGATAGGGAGCATTCATTTAAAATCGTTTGATCTGCAGGGCTGGATCTCAAAAATTGACGACTATGCGGGCTATAACTTCAACCAGCCGCATTTTGCTGAAAACACCATGCAAAAACTCGGCACCTTTGCTACCGATCTTTTCCCGTCAATATTAGGCAGTGCTGCCAATATCCTTATCACGTTGCTGGTGATGTACTTTTTGCTCTATTTTATGCTGGTGCAGATCCGGCAATTTGAATCCGCACTGCTTAAGTATGCCCCCTTTAGGGAACAGCATGCATTAAAGTTTGCTGTTGCCTTGCGTAATGCAACCTATTCAAATGTACTGGGACAGGGAATTATTGCTGTTGTTCAGGGGTTTTTACTTGCAAACGGCTTTTTTATATTCAACCTGCCCGACCCGGTATTTTGGGGGGTAATCGGCGCTTTCATATCCTTTTTACCGGTAGTAGGGGCGCCAACGCTCACTATTCCAGCCAGTATTATTTTATTCGCCGGCGGGCATCCGGTAAAAGGAATTTTGCTTTTGGCCTACGGCTTATTATTTATTGGCAATGTCGACAATTTTTTAAGGGCGATCATTAATAAGCGCCTGGCCAATACACACCCCCTGATTTCTATTATCGGTGTTTTTATAGGGGTTCCGCTTTTCGGGATCCTGGGATTAGTTTTCGGGCCGTTGCTCTTGTCATATTTTCTACTATTGCTCGAAATTTACGAAACCAACCGAATGGCCGCCGACAGGCTGGAACGGATTCGCACAGGGCCATAAACGTAAACTATAATATATTTATCTTTGTATGTAATAATAAATCGGCCATAT
>NZ_CAIWNH010000406.1 GCF_903913935.1 uncultured Mucilaginibacter sp. | reverse complement strand
TCCTTAATCATAGTAAAAAAACACTTCTTAACCAATTTATATACTATACCTTTCATTATCAAATAAATAGATGATAACCTTCATTTATTTACATGACCAAAATCATTTAGCAGCAACCCTGTTTGGCTTAATTTACAGAAAATTTAAGCCATGAAAACACTTTATTTAATAATTGCAGGGATGCTATTATTTTCGGTTGCGGCTTATGCGCAGGACGAGAATAAAACGGTGTCGAAATTTGATTTTATCCCCGGTGAAAAAATAATTTTTTATGATGATTTTACTACGGGAAATGTTGGCGATTTCCCGGCCGCGTGGAATACCAATTCGAGCGGAGAGATAGTAACCATCGCCAAATACCCTGGCAGATGGCTTCAGTTAACAAAAGGTGGATTTTTTATACCCGAGGCAAAGGGAACATTTACCGATAATTTCACCATTGAGTTTGATTTTGTGCCCGTCACCAGCAACAATTCTGAAAATATGTATGGCATTGATTTCTTCCTTGTGTCAGGCACGTTGGACAACCCAAATGAAGGTGGCGCTATTCCCGGCAAGGCCGGCACCAAAATAACCGCTGGTTATGACCAGATCGACTGGACGAATTACTCACAAAAAGACGAGGGATATAAAGACCATGGGAACAGCATGTTCCAGTTTAAATCGGGACAAAAATATCATATTGCCTTTTGGGTGCAAAAACAGCGTTTGAGGATGTACGCCAATGAAAACAAAGTACTTGATCTGCCAAGGGGAATGATCGCAGGCTATTCCTATAATATTTTCAGGATGGAAACCATAGATGATGTAAGCCCGATCATCAGCAACTTCAGGATAGCCGTTGGTTTGCCTGATATGCGAAATAAACTGCTTAACGAAGGGAAACTCATCTCATACGGCATCCAGTTTGATGTTAACTCCGCCAAAATAAAACCTGAATCGTTTGCCACCTTGAAGGAAATAGCTCAGATTTTAACTGACAATCCATCCGTAAAAATTAAAATAGTTGGGCATACCGATGCAGACGGCAATGATGCAGCCAATCTTGATCTTTCAAAAAGAAGGGCAGCGTCTGTAAAAACAGAACTCAATCATACTTTTAGCATAGATATTGCCCGGATGGAAACCGATGGCATGGGTAAAACCCAACCCATCGCGCCAAATGACAATGCAGTAAACAAAGCAAAAAACAGGCGGGTTGAGTTTATAAAGCTATAAAGGAATTAGTAAGTACCGATTTAATTTAGATGAATGATGGGTCGTGGCGCTGCTGTCACGATCCATTATTTCATATTATTCCTGAAAAAAGCCAGCGTCATGGCCCAGGCTTCTTTGGTAGCTTTTTCGTTATAGGCAGGCCTTTCATCGCAGGCAAAAGCATGATCGGCGTATGAAAACTTCACATTTGTATATTCTTTCCCGGCTTTATCCAATGCGCCGGTAATGAGATCAATCTGATCCTGGCCAATATGTTTATCCAGCCCGCCCCAAAAGAATAAGTGCCGTCCGCTGATATTGGCCGCTTTATCAGCCAGGATTTTAATATTGCCGCCATAATAACTCACACCAGCGCTAAGCGGTACAGTTGAATTGGCCAGAAACGAAACCCTGCCGCCCATGCAATAACCAATGCTAAAAATATTTGCAGGGTTTACCAGTTCGTGGTGCTTCAGAAAATGGTAAGCGGCTTTCACATCTGCCTGGTTGCCTTCAATGGTCAAACCATTCATGTGCGGCATCAGCGATGGAAAATCAGTATAACTACCCTCAAAATACGGCGGAGCCGTACGATGAAATAACTCTGGCGCCACAACAACAAATCCCTGCGCGGCAAAGCGGTCGGCCACATCGCGGATGTGGTGATTAACGCCAAATGCTTCCTGAAATAATAGCAATCCGGGTGCATTCCGGCCGGCGGCATCCGCAGGTATTGCAGTATAGGCTTCCATATCGGTGCCATCATCAACTTTCAGGCTTACATATTTTTCCATCGTCAATGTTAAACTTTGTATTTGATGATTAGTTGATGGTATTTTAAATTTTACAAACCGTTGGAGGAATTAATTAAAGCTATTTCCTCAATTCCCGTTTCAGAATTTTCCCTGTGGCGTTCATAGGAAGGGCATCGATAAATTCAACCTTGCGGGGGTATTTGTATGATGCTATCCGTTCTTTCGTCCAGGCGATCAATTCGGCTTCCGAAATGGTGTAGCCACCTTTTAACACGACAAATGCCTTTACTTCCTCGCCCATTTCTTCATGATGCGTGCCAATAACGGCCACTAATGATACCGCATCGTGCTTGATCATCAGCTCTTCTACCTCGCGGGGGTATATTTTCATGCCACCGCGGATGATCATATCTTTCGTTCTGTCTACAATATAAAAAAAGCCATCTTCATCCTTTATTGCAATATCCCCTGAGTACATCCAGCCGTTCTTCAATGCTTTTTGCGTTTCTTCGGGCTTTTTATAATAACCTTTCATCACGTTATGCCCGCGATAAAGCAACTCCCCTTTTTCACCAACCGGCACCTCTGCCCCATCAGCGTCAACCAGCTTCACTTCGACGCCCCAAAAAGGTTTACCTATTGATCCAGGTTTTCTAACTGTTTTCAGCTGGTTAAAGGTAACCACCGGCGATCCTTCCGACATACCGTACCCTTCAACGATGGGCACATTGAACCGTTTTTCAAAATCCTGCAACACCTTAACCGGCAAAGAAGCGCCGCCTGAACAACATACTTTTAATGTTTTCGCAATGCTTTCGTAATCAAATTTGGGGTCCGTATAATTCAGCAAACCCCAATACATCGTAGGCACGCCGGCAAAAACCGTCACTTTATGTTTTTCCATCGCCTCAAAAACTGATTCGGCATCAAAGCGGGTTAACATAACGCTTGAACGCCCTTTATATACCCCTGCGTTCATCATCACTGTCATTCCAAAAATATGGAACAGCGGCAACACAATAAGAGCGATATCATCGTCATCATTATCCATCAGGTCACAGATGGCGACAGCGTTTAAAAGCAGGTTTGAATGGGTAAGCTCCGCTCCTTTTGGCTGCCCGGTGGTTCCCGATGTATAAATGATAACACAGGTATCTTCAGCACCTGTCTGTTGCATTTCAAATGAGGCCGGTTGATCAGCAATAAAATCACTTAAAGATGTAACGCCTTCAATACCAGGCGTCATCCCCGGCTGGGGCATGATCATCACAAAATGTTCGCAACTGGTTACTTTATTAAAAGCCTCGTAACCGGTTTCGCCCATCGGGAAATCGGCAGTACCTGCAAAACAGAAATAAGCTTTTGCATCACTATCCCTGAGGTGGTATTCAATTTCGTCTTTTTTCAGTAATACATTAAGCGGAACAACGACAGCCCCTGCTTTTAAAATACCAAAATACAGGATCGGAAAATAAGGCAAATTAGGGCACCCCATCGCTACCTTATCGCCCGCTTTAATCCCAATGGCTTTCAGACCGTTGGCAACCTGGTTGGCATAACCATTAACCTGGCTGTAAGTAAGCGAGGTATCCATAAAAGTAAAGGCATTTTTTGCCGGATACCTGTTAGCGCTGTCTTCCAGGATGACCGAAAGGTTTAACATATATTTCTCTTTTAGAATTTAAAAAAAGTCCCTGTATTTACTATTCCATGCCTTAACTAACAATGTCTGCAGTAAAAATTGGGTTTTCAGGAAATAATTGGTTCTATCAAATATATTCAAAAAGAAGCGGAGACAAGAAATATTTTGCGGGTTGCAAAATAAAATAATCAATAAAGTCGCTAAAATATAGTTACAGGGACAATGATCTCGAACCGGTTATGCCCCGCGCCGCCAAAAATATCCTTGTCGATCAAATAGCAGTAACGGAAACCGAAAGAGATATTTCCCTGGTTAAATAGTTTTGAATCAAAATAGATCTCAGCGCCCGCAGAGCGAAAAGTGGCCTTAAAGTTTCGGCCATCGGTATAAAAATCAGTGGCATGGGTGTAATCATAAAAAGCATTCCCGCGGATCCTTGAAATATAAAAGGTATTGGCAAATCCTGCATCCGGGTAAGCAATTGGAAAATGATAGTTTACCCCGGCTTTATTCATATCATAAAAGTTTTCGGCGGTATAGCCCCGTGAGAAGGGGAAACCGTTTGAAAAGTTGATCACCTCGTTTTTATTTTTCTGCTGGTGTGCAACGTTGATCACCAGGTTATGGTTAAGCATAAAGCCCGGCAGGTATAAAAATCCATTTGCCAGAAATTGCGCCGATGACGCCACGGATATAGCTGATTTGTAATTCAGATAAATACGCTGCCCCAAACGAGGGTAAATATTTTGTTTGGCCTGCTGGGTAGTATTGCTAAAACTGAGATAGTAGTTAAGATAGGTGTAAGCTCTATCAGAAAAAACGCCCCGGTAAGGCTGCTGAAAATTTACGGAGGTATAATACAGATCGGTCCCGGCCCGTAAATAAGTTATATTTTTACCCTCACTTAAGTTTAATGGAAGTTCAAAGCCGCCGTGCAGGTCGGTTTCATTCCAGTAAACATTGTTGCCATTGTGGTACCCGCGCCTGCCGATAAAATAATCCGAGCCGCCCGAAATATAAGGGAATAAGGCGCCGTAGATGGCATCAAAGCCAAACTCTTTAAAGCCCTCATCCCGGTTATAGGTGAAAGAAAGTTGAGTTTGCAGGGTGTTCAATACATTTTCCCCGGCCACGCTAATGGTATAATCCGGATCAACAAAGTTGGGGATCAGGCTGTGGAAATTCAACAAATGGTGTGACTTGCGATATTCGGTAACAGGCAGCGAATCGTCTTTTACTTTGGAAAGCAAATCTGTGGAGCTATCGCGGGTTAAGGCGGTAATGCCAAAATTTGATAAACCTCCGCGGGCTTTAGCCGGTTCTATTTCGGCCCATTCGAGCTTACTTTTATCCCATTCGTTGAGCTGGTATCCAAAAGTGGTAAAACCTACCCATGCAAATTTGCTATCACTTAAAGCAGGTTGATAGTTGCCGATGGTGCGGTTCAGGTTGTAATTATTTAACTGAAATAATTTACCTGTTTTTAAGCTCAAAGCGAATAAACGGTCATCAATACCAAGTGTTGCCGAAAAATAAACCGTGTCGTTTTTCACCACCGGGAAAGCAATGGGCTGATACGAAAAAGGCAGCAAATGTTTATTTTGCCCGGTTTTTATATCGACAAGATCTAAGGTCATTTCGCCTTTAGGGGTTCGTATAGCCGCGATCAACTGATTATCCCCGTAAAACTTGGGGTAGGTATAAAACAGATTTTCTTTATTAGGGACGGTCGCTACTAAACTGCCATCAGCCGCATTTATTAATTGGATAGTGCATTTTCCGTTAGCGCCTTCGTTCACGGTGACAATAGTTTTGCCATCAGGGCTAAAATCAGGCGCAAAGTATTTGGTGCCTTTGGTAAGGCGATGTTCTTCACCGGTATTCACATCAAGTAACATCAGTTCGCTATAGTCACGATAATTCCAGCGCAGATCGCCCCGATAAGATGCATAAACAACCTTGCCATCATGGTAGGCAAAATAGTTATCTAATGAAACGCTCCTGACCGCAATCTGTCGCTCCTTATTACCGGTTTTCTCAACGAATACCGGGATATGATTGTAGGTGCTTTTCATATAAATGAGCGTACTGTCATTTATATAAACCGGATATTCCCGGTCGGCATCGAAATGTTTATGTATTTCTGTTAAGAGGATTCCACGTGTTACATCTAAAAAATCATATTTTTTTTTCAATGAATCCGGTATTATAAACGGCGGCATGAATTGTTGTTTGTAAAAATCAAATGATTCATTTCTGAACTGGTCAAAATCTTTACCTGAATATCTTTTAATCGCCTTTTTCAGCGGAAAAAATACGCCTTTATATGCCGCCGCATCATGCGTTACCTTTTTCCAAAAATCATCCCCATATTTTTCACGACCGTAAGATACCAGCATGTAGCCAGTTGGATACCAATCCGGGATAAAATCACGATAAGAGCCATTTCTGAGTTTCATCCAGCTATAATCTTTCCCGGTCGCCCAAAGTGCCCGGTACCCATTAAAAAAATAGGGTAACCTGCCCCTGCCCTGTTCGCTAACATGGGTTTCGTTAAAAACGGCATCGCCCTCAAAAAACCAGTTGGGGATGGCAATATCATTACCTAATGCCTGCCCGCCTTCGCCGAAAAGCACTTTGAGGACGTGCGAAAACCCAACATTAAAATTATTGTATTGCTGTACATGCCTGAACTCATGGATCGCCAATTGCTCCGGCCAGGAAAGACTGCCCAATTCGAAGCTATTTTGTTCAGGTGTTAAATAAAATTCGCTGCGGAATGGCGCAAGCCCTACGTAGGCGTTGGATATAGTGGTTTGATTTTGCAGAATTACACTGATCTGCCTTTGTTTAAAGCCAATGGTAGGCTGAATGGAGCCGTTCATTTGCCTGATGATATTGGCAACCCTTAACCCTGCTGAATCTAATCCGTAAGGGAAAATAACTTTTGCCGCAGGCAGATCTATCTGCTTCCACTTGATAGACGGTGGGTTGCCGCCGAATTCCTGGGCTTTACTTACAGTAGCAGTTGCAGTGGATAGTAGCAGTAGAAGTAGGTAGAAAGGGCTTTTCATTGGCGTGAAAGTAAGGAATAATTGTCTGAATCAGAATTTACAGAATTTTAGAATGTGCAGAATATCTGCTATGATTGCTTTATTCTGAAAATCCTCTAATTCTGTTAATTCTGATTCGGACATACACTCCAATGACACACCATTCTGTAAAACTTCATACATTTGCCGCTGTTATACGTAAACATGGCTAAAGTTTCTATCAACCTGGCAACAGGTTCTATACAAAAGGAAGAATTGATCGTCGGTATCGACCTGGGGACCACCAATTCACTGGTGGCTTTTATCAACCCGGATAAAAACCCGCAGGTTATAAACGATACCGGCAAAGGCGTTCTGGTACCTTCTGTGGTGCATTTCGGGCCAACCGGAGATATTACGGTGGGCAACGAAGCGAAAGAATATTTGATCACCGACCCGCAGAACACCGTTTTCTCGGTAAAACGTTTGCTGGGCCGTTCCTACAAAGACATTGAGAATTATAAAGATTTCTTTTCTTATAAAGTAATTGACGACGACAGCGACAGCCTGGTAAAAATAAAAGTCGGCGATAAATTTTATACGCCGATAGAATTATCGGGCCTGATATTAAAAGAGCTAAAAACCCGCGCAGAGCATGCGTTAAAAACCCCGGTTAACCGCGCGGTGATCACTGTTCCGGCTTATTTTAATGATTCGCAACGCCAGGCAACACGCGACGCGGGTAAACTGGCCGGGCTGGATGTATTGCGCATTGTCAACGAGCCCACCGCAGCCAGCCTTGCCTATGGCATCGGCCTCAATCCTGAAGAAACCAAAACCATCGCGGTTTATGACCTCGGCGGTGGTACCTTTGATGTATCCATCCTGCAAATACAAAACGGCATCTTCGAGGTGCTTTCAACCAATGGCAATACCTTTTTAGGAGGCGATGATTTCGACCGGGCCATTGTAGATTACTGGATCGAAAAAAACAACCTGGACAAAGCGGAAGTACTTGCCGATCATAAACTGGCCCAAAAACTTCGTTTAAAGGCAGAAGAAGCGAAAAAAGCGTTTGCGCACCAGAGCATGGTGAACGACAAGATCGGCGACATCTGGTGTACCATTACCAGGGAGACATTTAATGAGCTGATCCTGCCGAAAGTAGAAGAAACCATTACCTGCTGCAAAAACGCTTTAAAAGATGCCAAACTGGAGATCAGCCAGATTGATGAAGTGATTATGGTTGGTGGTTCAACCCGCACTGCTTTGGTTAAAAAAATGGTCGCGGAGTTTTTTGGCCGTCCCGTGCATGATGAATTGAACCCGGATGAAGTAGTAGCCCTTGGCGCCGCTATCCAGGCAGATATTTTAGCCGGTAACCGTACCGATATATTGTTGCTCGACGTTACCCCACTTTCATTGGGTATTGAAACGATGGGCGGCTTGATGGATGTGATCATCCCCCGTAACTCCAAAGTACCAACCAAAGCCGGCAGGCAATATACTACGAGCATAGACGGGCAGGTAAACATGAAAATTGCCGTTTACCAGGGCGAACGCGACCTGATCAAAGAAAACCGCAAACTGGCTGAATTTGAATTGAAAGGCATCCCTTCTATGCCGGCTGGTTTCCCTAAGGTGGATATCAACTTTTTGCTGAATGCCGATGGGATCCTAAAGATCCAGGCGATGGAACTCCGCTCCGGCGTAAAACAGGAAGTGGAAGTAACACCTACCTATGGCATAACAGACGACCAGGTGGAGCAAATGCTGATGGACAGTATTACCCACGCTAAAGAAGACGTGAGCCAGCGCATGCTCATAGAAGCGCGGGTGGAAGGAGAACAAATGGTGAAAACCGTTGAGAGCTTTTTGCGGAAAAACGGCAATTTTTTATCAGAAGATGAACTTAGCAAAACAAATAGCTATACAAATACTTTAAAAGAAGTACTGGCCGGTGGCGATAAGGATAAAATCCATAAAGCTATTGACGAGCTGAATGAGTTTACACGCCCCTTTGCCGAGCGCCTGATGGACCACGCGATAAGCGTAGCCATGAAGGGAAAAAGTATTGAGTAGAGGATAGAGATTGGTTGATTAGAAGTTAGTTAAAAAAAATATTTTGAAGAAAACGACAATTGCCTGCATAGCCCTTTTTTGTTTTTACCAATCTGTAAAAGCTGCTGACCATCCAAAATGTACCGATACTATTGTCCGCAAGCCATTAGATACCCTTTTATACGATTCGCTGATGCATCAACTGGCGAATGGCGACAAAACAGGAAGGTGGCCGGTTAAAAACACAACAAAACCATTGCCGGGCGCGCTATTACCATTTAACAGGATTGTAGCCTATTATGGCAATATGTACTCCAAAAATATGGGGGTATTGGGGCAGTATCCGCCCAAAATAATGCTGGCCAAATTAAAGGCTGAAGTAAAAGTTTGGGAGAAGGCAGATACCTCAACGCCGGTGATCCCCGCTTTGCATTATATCTGTGTTACGGCACAGGCCGATGCCGGCAGCAACGGGTTGCACAACCTGCGGATGCCTTTTAAACAGATCGACAGCGTGATCCATATGGCACGCTCAATCCATGCCATCATTTTTCTTGATGTTCAGGATGGTTTCAGTACGGTACAAACGGAGATCCTAAGGCTTGAAAAATATTTGCAGATGCCGGACGTTCACCTGGGGATTGACCCGGAGTTTTCCATGAAAGAAGGTAGTGTACCGGGCAAACGGATAGGAACCCTGGATGCGGATGACATCAATTTTGTAAGTAAATACCTGGCCGGCCTGGTGAAAAAATACAACCTGCCGCCTAAAATATTTATCATCCACCGGTTTACCCAGCGTATGGTAACCAATTACGAGAAGATCAAATTGTTCCCCGAAGTACAGTTTGTAATGGATATGGACGGCTGGGGCGGTACCAGTTTAAAACAGGGCACCTACCGCCAGATTGTGGCCCGCGAACCGGTACAGTTTACCGGCTTTAAGTTGTTTTATAAAAACGACATAAAAAAAGATACTCACCGCATGTTAACGCCAAAGGAGATTTTGCAGTTGAAACCGAAACCGATTTATATCCAGTACCAATAAAATCTGCTACAATGGATTTGTTGACGCTCGCCTTTTTGGTATATTTAGCCGTCAAAACCTTTATATGCACTATAAAACCTTACCCAGGCTACTATTCGGAATTTTCCTGTGTTTTTCATTCCATATTTTGTTGGCCCAGCCCCCTCAATTTCAGCGTCAGTTAAATAACATACATCTTAATAATGAGATGCGCCTGCAGAGTCAAATGATGATGCAAACGATGAATATGCGTCATGTTGCCGCAACCGAATTGGAATATGATTTTGAAGTATTCTTGCGCGATGGTACAAAAATCGAGGTAACGTCAGCCATGTACACAGACTCAGTCACCAAAAGACACTTCATCGTGCTTATTGACAAAAAATATAAAAAATCGGATACCAACAGATATAAAAAAATCTACCCGATACAAACACTTTACATTCAACGCAATTTAGCAATGAACGGCCCTGGCCTCATTCATAACAATATAAAACCACCGCCACCTGTTTATTACAAGGGTGCAGCTAATGACAGCTGCTGGATGTTTAAGGTAATTTCTGGTGCTATTAATGCTTATTCCTTTTCAGGCCAGGAGGATGGTACGTATTTCAACGAGACCTCAATAGTTGCTATTCAACTAAATAATGGCCCAATTTTAAATTTCAATGAAGAAAACCTGAAACTTATGGTAGCCAGTGACATCAATGCGCTGGAAGCCATCGGGAAGAAAAACTACTATAAGGCCATTAAGAGATACAACAAGGATATCGAAAAAGCTTCAAAAAAATAAATCCCCGTTTCCGGGGATCTATTTTCTTATACGTTGTTGATCGCTTCCTGTTCCTTTAGCGCGGTGATATTATTTTTATCACTGTATTTATCGGTTTGGGCAGCAAAATCTTCCAGCAAACCGGTAATGGTGTCCAGGTTGTCGGTAACGCGTTGATGCATATCCGGCAGGTCCTTTTCCAGCCTTTTATTCCCGAGTTCTATATTGTCAACCTCAACTTTCGCCAGTTTTACGATGATGGCCTGCTGACTATTCCTTAAATCCTCCAATTCATGGACAATTTTTTCCATCAACCCGAATTTCTTTAACTTATCCATAATGTTTTGTTTGTGTTTATACCTGTACAACAACAATACACCCAAAAAGTTTAAAAATTTGGATTTATGATTTATAACTAATAATTTAGTTGAATGAAAACGTTATTCATAAGCCTTATCATCATTTGTTTTACCGCCGCAGTTTACGCGCAGCAAGGCGCCAAAGCCGATGACGCCCTCCTGCTGGAATATTATCAAAACCAGCGTTTTGCGGATGCTGCCGATTACCTCAAAAAAATGTACCCGGAGCCTGTAACCGATGCCAGGACATTGGCCAGCCTGGCCTATTCATCCCAAATGGCCGGCAGGTTACCTGACGCGGAAGCTTATTTCGGGCGCATTTTTTCTGCGGATACTACCAATACATCCGTCATATTCAGCCTGGGTAACATCATGGCACGAAGGGGCGATAATGTGAAAGCGTTGTTCTATTTTAAAAAGATATTATTGAAGGACAGCACCAATTTCAGCGTTTATAAGCAAATGGGCAGCATGTCACTAAACGCGGGTAACGTGACAGATGCCCTAAAGTATGATGAAAAGGCAAACCGGATCGATCCCGCCGAGCCGGGCGTGGCTTACGACCTTTCATCATTTTATATCAACAACAAACAATATAACAGAGCCGACACTATAATTGCAACAGCGCTAAAAGCAGATTCAGGAAATTTATTATTGCTGCAAAGCAAAGTGCAAGTTGATTATCACCTGGAAAAATATGCAGAAACAGTTTTGGAATGCAACAAACTGATAGGTTATGGCGACTTGCAAAGCCAGGTGATCAATACCCTTGGTACGTCCTTGTACAAGCTTAAAGATTATAAAAACTGCATCAACACATTTAAGCTTTTGGAACAAAGCAATATGGCGACCGAGATTTCCTACTATTGTACCGCCATGAGCTATAAAGCCCTGGGCAACCAGCCAATGGCTATCAGTTATTTTGAAAAGGCGATAAAGGAGGCGATTTCGAACAATGTTAACTCCTATTACGGCGAGATGGCCGATTCATACAGCCAGGTACACCAGGTAAAAAACGCCGTGGCCACTTATCAAAAAAGCCTGCTGTATGGCGAATTGCCCTTAACCTATTATGATATTGCCAGTTTGTATGACGTACAGCTAAAGAATAAAGCGCTGGCACTTCAGTATTATAAAAAGTACGTTAAGAGCGATCCGCCGGGAGATCAGAAGGCTTATCTTATTTATTCAAAAAGGCGGATCGGAGAATTATCCCGTTAGCGCTGCATCAACCTTGCCACATACTTGCCGATAATATCAAACTCAAGGTTGACAATTGAACCTTCCCGAACCTGCTGCAGGTTGGTATGCTCAAAAGTATAAGGGATAATAGCGACTGAAAAACTATTGGCCTTTGAATTTACCACGGTGAGACTAATACCGTTAACGCAGATCGAACCTTTTTCTACCGTAACATTTCCCGACGAGGCATTATACTCAAAAGTATATTCCCAGCTACCATCCAGCACTGTAAAGCCTGTACAAACAGCGGTTTGATCCACATGGCCCTGCACAATATGGCCATCAAGGCGGGCATTCATTTGCATACAGCGTTCAAGGTTAACCAGGTCGCCTGCCTTTAATTGGCCGAGGCTGCTTTTGTTTAAAGTTTCTTCGATAGCGGTTACCGTATGCGTACCATCGGTAAGGGCGATTACCGTTAAACAAACCCCGTTATGCGCAACCGACTGGTCTATTTTCAATTCTGTGGCAATTACTGATTCCACAGTAATGTGCAAATTCCCTTGCTCGTGCCGCAACGCGGTTACTTTTCCTAAAGTTTCGATAATTCCGGTAAACATAATGAATGGTCTCCTCGGCCCTGAACAGGAAATCTTATTATGTTAAGAAATGACCCTGTAAGGGCCAAATATTGGCAGACAAAATAAAAACAGAAAACCCGTGCCGTTAGGTACGGAACTTCGCGAAGTTGCGTACCTAACGGCACGCTATACCATTTTTATACATTTTCTACCGATATTTTGCTCCTAACGGAGCAGCTTTAAGCAGTATGCGTTCTTAACCTTAAATAACATTAACCATGTAGGAACGTTTTTTTGGCAAAACTAATTATTTGCCACCAGTAAAAAGTCATTTTAAAGTGGATTTGAAAAAGATAAAATATATTTGCGGATGCCCGCATTGACATTTGATACCAGGGAAGACCGTTTGACCGGACTTCAGCATCAACAAATTACTGTAAAGGAATTTATAGAAGGCGTTTTATCAAGGGATAACGGCAGCGCTTTTACAGCAATTGCACCCTGGCTGGTAGAATTCCACAAAAGGGACGGCGGTTCGCCGGTTGCCTCGGAAATAAAAGTTGCGGAGGCTGAATATGATAGTATCACCCGTTCAGGCAAAGTAAAACTGGCCTATAAAGTCGCATTTACCTACGGCTGCGCTGATATTTTCAGGACGGATGATTATACCGAAACCTGTAAATTCCATATAGACCCTAAAAAAAACAAACTTACACTTTACATCACCGATCAGCTCACGCGTGATACGATTGATGAATTTTAACAAAATATGTCCGCTTAGTTTGTCCGCCAGCAGGCGGGGGTTTGGGGTTCAGGCCTGACGGACTACTTAAAATTACTGCTTACCTCCAGTTTTTTATTTCTCAGGTCAATACCGCCTTCCATAATTGATTTCAGGTTGGCCATATAAAACGTCCAACCCACCTGGCATTGCACAAACAAATTCTTTGAAGGATCACTGTCCTCGGGTATGTTCACCTGGGTAAGTTCCACTATAGTTACCCCATTACGGGCGTAAATATTGATACTTACAATGCTGTTGCCAGAGAAACTGAATTTTATAAAATCAGTGCCATTAGCTTCAAGGATCTCGCCTTTCTCTACACCAGCGTCATCAAAACCATGCCAATACCATTCATAGGTATCCTCCTTTAAAATAAATTCTTCAGGTTCACGAAGCCTTCCCGCTATCGTATAAAAATCCGCTTTACGTAAAAACCATTTTTCCAGTCCGGCTGGTGTTGCCCAGGCTTCGTAAAGGCTTCTTATATCCGTGTTAAAATCACCAAGGACTTTGAACTTCGTCCAGTTATTGTCAATCATCTTATTTGTTATTCTTCCTTATCAAAGTAAAATTAACGATAATAGTTTTGCAATTTGTAAACTTGCTTTTAAATCTCCTTTATGGCTAAAAAAAGTGCGGGTATATTATTGTACCGTAGACTTAACACTCAATTTGAATTTTTTTTGGTTCATCCCGGTGGCCCATATTTTAAAAATAAGGACTTGGGTGTTTGGTCGATCCCAAAAGGCGAATACCTGGATGATGAAGAAACGCTCACTGCCGCCAAAAGAGAGTTTTATGAAGAGACGGGCCAATCCGTGAATGGTGATTTCATTCCATTAGATCCTGTTACCTTAAAAAGTGGCAAGATCGTTCATGCCTGGGCATTGGAAGGCGATATTGACGCTGCAACCATAGTTAGCAACTATTTCGAAATGGAATGGCCGCCAAAATCTGGCAAAAAACAATCATTCCCAGAAATTGACCGCGGCGGCTGGTTTGGGGCGAATGAAGCCAAACTTAAAATCAATGCGAGCCAGGCCGGGTTGATTGAAGATTTTTTATTAAAACTAGGAAACAGACCTGATTTTTTTTAAGGCGCGGTCAAGCATTCTATAATCTGTGGGAACAACGATCTTATCTATTACACTATCGAGCCATTTATCGAAACATTTTTTGGCCAATTGGAAGCCTTCGTCCGTCAGATCAGAAACCTTAATACAGGTATCTGGTGTAACTAATTCATTTTCACCGAGAATGGTTCTGGTAGTTAAGCTTTCCTTTTGAAAATAGTCGATAGCACTTTTAAATGCCGTATAACACAATTCTGAATCGAATGTATAATTCCTCTTCACTTCAGTAAACCAACTTACTTTACCGATTACAAAATCTTGCTCCATATATCGCAACAGTTCTTTTAGGTACCAGAGAACTCCATTTAATGTATAACTCGTCAACCCTTAAATTTAACGAGAATAGTTAACGCCTATTTCTAACCCAATTACTAACCTCCAACGTATGCAAATTGGTAGTCGACGCACTTTTCTCGCTCAATAACTTCTCCATTATTAACGCCGCTATAATCGCTTCATCCTCCGTGCTGTTTTGCAATGACCCTGGTATAAAATATTTCTTGACAAAATGCGTATCAAAGTTTCCGGAAGTGAACGCCGTGTGCTTCATCACAAATTTCCCGAAACCGAGGGTCGTGGTAATACCGGTTATATTATACTCATCAATGGCGCGAATCATCCGTTCAATGGCTTCCGCCCTATCCTTTCCGTACGTGATCAGTTTGGCGATCATCGGGTCGTAATAAATCGGGATCTCCATCCCCTGCTCAAAGCCATCATCCACCCTAACGCCCGGCCCCTTGGGGGTAACGTAGGTTTGCAGTGTGC
>NZ_CAIWNH010000405.1 GCF_903913935.1 uncultured Mucilaginibacter sp. | reverse complement strand
TAGTGATAAAACAAGTGATAGTATATGAATATCCTTTTTTTATGGTTTTTGCAATGGATTTAAATTCCAGGTGACACCGATAGCGACACCGGTTGATTGCAGGTGCACCTGGCTGTAGCCTAAATTACCGAGCGGCAGTTTAAAATAAGGCTGTATACTGATCCCAAATTTTGAATTGACCTGATGCTCGTAGGTCGCATTAAGATTAAGCACTCCAAAAAAATATCTATTGATACCCGGAACCGTATAACTGGAAGGTCCTGTTTGATATATGTCAGCATAGTTAAACTTATAACTTTCGTGCAGCATGATATACGACGATAATCCGGTACCAATTGAAAACCGGTTTTGATGCCTGTTGTAAACCTGGTAACCTATATTTAGCGGAATATCCAGCATACGGCAATCAGCAACTACATTTAACGGTGTAACCGGGAATTGGTAGGGCGTATGATAATTACCAAACCCGGTTAAATAGGGTTTTACTGAATAAATAGCACCCGTACTAATTGTTAATTTTTTTGAAAGTCCTACTGAAAAAAGGAGTCCAATATTAGTACCTAATTTGCTTTGCTGAAAGCCGCCTACCCCATTAAGATCGGGAGCAGCCAAAACGCTGAGGGCAAATTGCGGACGATAGGATTGCTTTACATGAATTTTATTCGTTTTCTTTTGAGGAAGGGGTGTTATACCTGAATCAGGTTTGACAGCGGCGCTTGAGGCCATCACTTCATTCATTTGCGGTTTACTTAAAGCCGGGGAATTGGTTTCAGCCATCGATTGTTTGTTTGTTTGCGGATAAACCTTATGGCTATTTAATGAAGTGTCTCCACTCACTATAGCTTGCCCCTGCGTTGTTGTGATCGGTAAGACTGATATTGACTTACGGTTACCTTTTGCACTTTTTGCTTTGCTGGTAACAAAACTTTCAACACCTGATGAGTTTTTTAATTGCGCGGCTGGTTGTTGTTTTGGGCTGGTGGTAATAATTTTATCCATTTTTGACTGCTCCTTTACAAGATTAGCTACCGAATAATGGTCGCTTTTTTGTTCGGTTTGCGGTTGGCGTAACATCCACCAGCCGAAAAACAATAATAACAATGCTGCCACACCTGTTAAAACCGGGATCCAATAAACGATTGCACGCTTTTTCCGGGGCTTATCCAGCATTTGTTCGAGCGCACTCCAATCCTGTTCCTGGTACGCGGCAGGTTCTGCCGGTTCCTCCAGGTTGCGTTTAAACAGATCGTCTAATTCATTGTCTTCACTCATTTTTTAAAACCTTTATTTAAAAACACGCGCAATGCATCATCCGTTTTAATGGCGATGATGGGTGTATAGTCTATATCATTGTTATAGTTGGAGTTATTGGCATGGGCATCCGACTTCAGGATCATTTCTTTGAGTTTTTGCCTCGCTTTATGCAAATTCGATTTTGAGGTACCCGTATTGATATTGAGCATCGTGGCGATCTCCTCATGTGAGTAACCTTCAATAGCAAAAAGGTTAAATACGGTGCGATAGGCATGTGGTAAAGCCTGCACCATTTTTAATAGGTCTTCATAATTAAGATTTCGATCGGGTAATTCGCCATCACTTATTTCGCCGGCCTGGCCAAGGTCTTCATTCAAAGCCAATTTTAGTTTTGATCGGTAGAAATCGATAGAAGTATTGATCATGATCCGGCCAAGCCAAGCTTTAAACGGGAGTGCATCGTTATACTTGCCAACCTTGCTAAACACCTTGAAGAAGCCCTGGTTCATCACTTCCGCAGCTTCGTCTTTGTTACCCGCGTAACGCAGGCATATGCCCATAGCGAAGCCATAAAATGCCTTATAGAGTTCCTTTTGGCATTTGCTATCTTGCTTGATACAGCACTTTATTAGCTCCTGTAACTCTTTTTCTCCCATTCGGGCTTAGTTATTCTTTAGCCATTTAAATTTCGGCCATTGCCATCCGCCAATAAAACTACTAAAATTAAATTAATCGGGCGGGTGTTAACTAATTGATAATTAATCAAGGATCATCCGCCCAAAACGAAATCAATTTTCTTATCTGCAGTACCTTATATCGCATAGTTATATAGACTAGACGCATCAAAAATAATTTGTTAAAAACAACCGTTTATACTTTTTAGATATTTAGAAATCGATCGATATCGGACAAAAAAATCAAAAACAGACAAATTTATCAGAACCGGGATTAAAATGATTAACCAGATTTTCAGGATTTATAGAAAAATCAGGCTAATCAACGGTTCAGACGATATCGAAGACATCCTTTAACGCCCGCTTCGCTGCGTGATAGCCGCACATGCCGTGCACACCACCGCCGGGAGGCGTGGATGAGGAACAAATATAGATGCCTTTGGCTGATGTTTTATAGGGCGACCAACGCAGGGCAGGGCGGGTAAATAACTGGCCGATATCAATTACACCACCGTTAATATCGCCGCCGATGTAGTTTGGGTTGTATTCTTCCATCTGGGCGGCGTTAAAAGTATGCCGTGCCAATATTCTTTCCCTGAAACCAGGTGCAAAACGCGCCACCTGTTTTTCAATGGCGTCTGTCATATCGGTTTGGGAACCATTGGGCACATGGCAATAGGCCCATGCGGTATGTTTGCCTTTTGGTGCGCGGGTAGTATCAAATAAGGAAGACTGAGTGAGTAGCACGAAAGGTTTTTCGACTGTTTTCCCTTCCCAGCATTGCTGTTCCGTTACCGCAATTTCCTCAAAAGTATTGCCTATATGGACGGTACCCGCTTCGCGGCACCCTGGAGCAGTAAAGGGAATTGGTGCTTCCAGTGCCCAATCGATCTTGAAAACCCCCATACCATACCTGTACCGCTCCAATTGCCATTTGTAAACAGCCGAAAACCTATGGCCGGCAATTTGTAAAAGTTGTTTCGGCGTCACATCAAATAATACTGAATGGGCTGATGGCAGTTGATCCATCGAACTGACATAAAAATTCGTTTCAATTTTTCCGCCTAACGAAAGGAAATATGACGCAAGGGCATTGGCAATGCTTACTGAACCACCTTTGGGTACCGGCCACCCTTTTAAATGCGCCTGGGCCATTAATACCAGCGCTACAGCCGAGGTAGCTGCGTTGGTTAATGGCTGTATAGAATGTGCCGCCATCCCTCCTATCAATCCTCTTGCTTCCACCGTCTCAAAACGCTTTACCAAATGTGCAGCAGAAGTTAATGCTGTGAAACCAAAGCGGGCCATAGCCAGCGGATGTTTGGGGTAATGTAAGGGTCCCAAAACGTCCGGAGCAATACCTGGCCAGTCATTAACTACTGGTTGCATCAATTTTTTATACGCGTGTTCATCAGCCCCTAATAAACCCGCTGTTTCTTCTATTGATGTTTTTATAATAGCCGCAGACCCGTTGTCAAACGGATGAGCAGCCGCTATGGTTGGAAAAATGTATTCCAAACCGTGTTCATCAAGCGGCAAGGTTTCAAAAAAAGGCGATGCCACCGCGAGCGGATGGATCGCTGAACAAATATCATGTATATAACCGGGCAGGGTAAGTTCGGTAGAACGAAGCCCGCCGCCGATCATTTCTTTTCCTTCGATCAATAAAACAGAAAGGCCCTTTTGCTGCATCAGGATAGCTGCCGCCAGCCCGTTTGGGCCGGAGCCAACCACAATGGCATCAAAATCGCGTTTCTCTAAAACCATTAAAAGTCAGAATAGGCAGTCGGATGCAGGAATATAATATCCGCCTTTGACACATTATGCTGGTATTGTGGCAATGCCACCAGGGTTTTCCATTCCGGGTCGTTTGAAAAAGTATCCCAATGTTTGTCCCTGTCAGCTTTACTGTTAAAGGTAGTCATATACATCAGGTTCGGCATGTGGCTTCCTGCCAATACTTCTGCATAAAAAACAGCGTTAAACCCAAGTCTTTTAAAAAGAGCCACCTCATTTCCATCATTAAACATTTTTACTTTGTTTAAGTTATAAGCTTCGGTGGGGCTTTCATAGCTCCGCAGCTCGTAAACGCGATCAACCTTTTTGGCAGAAAGCTGCGGCTCTGCCGGTTCTGCCATTTTAGGGAAGGCCTTCAAAACTATAGTTTCTAACCGGGTATAAGGCTCGTCGTTGTACGGTGCATTGATATAATCTTTGCCATCAATGAAGTATTGCGAATCGGCCGATAATTTGTCTGTTAGGCCTTCCAATTGTCTCCAGGTACGGAAGGGGATCAAAACATAGACCCTTTTACCCGAGGTATCGCCGGCCAGCGGCTTAAAAACACCCACATTTTTTATACCCATGCGGTGCAATGCAGGCAGGAATGCGTTCTGGAGATAATAATCAAGGCGATCTTCCTGGGCCTGTGTTTTCAGGTGGTATATCTTCAGCTGGTAATAATATTGGGGGGCAGCAACTGCTTTATAACAAAAACAGAAAAAGATGGCGGAAAACAGGAATAAAAAACGAAGGGTTGTTTTAATATGGGTCATTATAAAAAGAATTAAAAATACTGGGTGAAATTAACTTTTTCCTTTAATAAGACGTACCCGTTTATGCAGGTTAAAGCTTGGTTGTAGTATAATTGTTGCAGTGCCGACCAGTAACCGGCACTATTTGTTATTTACATGTTTGCCCCAACGTTCTAAAACGTCCATAATATCGGTGATTTTCATGGGCTTGCTTAAGTAGTCATCCATTCCCGATTTCAGGCACAATTCTTTATCTTCGGGCATAGCGTTAGCGGTCATGGCGATAATTACGGG
>NZ_CAIWNH010000404.1 GCF_903913935.1 uncultured Mucilaginibacter sp. | reverse complement strand
ATTTGGGATCACCTATGTCTTTGGTTAATTCCTGCACATGTTCTTTAGTCCCCGCAGGCAGTTCAGTGCGGCTGGCCAGCAATTTATCATATTCCCATTTTCCCAGTGATTTCCAATCTGTGAATGAACCGTCCAAACCGTAATACCTGAATTTTTCAGGAGCTAACTGAACATAGGGGATCACATTTTTATAATAAGGGCTAAATGGCTCGGATTTAGTTGCTTTTAAATTACTTACGCTCCAGCTATAGGTATTAGTTTCCGCTTTTTTTTCACTTTTTATCAAGTTATTGTGGAAGTTGTTTTCTTTATACCTGATATTAAAACCTTTATCGCAGGTGAAACTAAATGAACTTTTCTGAACAGCAATACCATAGCCCGGTACCGGTTCCCATTGGGGAAAATCAAGGGATTGTTTTAATTTCATTTCGTATTCATACACAACGGTATATGGATACTGGCTAACGGCCGGCTTGTAATATTTAATTTTATCATCAAGAAAGAGCGAAAAGCCATCCCAGGCGCTTTGTTTTTCAAAATCACCTTCAGAAAACTTATTAATCGGCTTCCCAAACTCATTTAATATTACGCCTTTAACAGATTTAATAACCCTGCTTTTATCATACTCAAGGACAATTACTGCATCTTCGTCGCCATTTTTATTTAAAACCGTGATGGCCGATTTTACCTGGACAATGGTATTATCCAAGCTCTCTACCCTGACACTCATTTGCTGATCCCTGATCACGGTACTTGCATGCGCAAGCAGTTCCTTTGGAATCAGGCTTGCATCATAGTTATCCTGGGCGCCGGCGTATAAAAAACCTGTCAGCAGGCATATCATAAGTAGTACAGGTTTCATGGTTTTTTCTTAAATAAAATTTCTGCTTTTTCTGATTGAATGATCTTGTTGTAAAATTCTTTAAGGTAAGGATATTCATTCACATCGTAAACGGGTTTGTTAAATTGGATGATATGTGAAAAGGTAAAAGAATGATCACCTGGCTCGTAATTTGTAATAAATTTACCTCCGTTGCCCGGCATGGCTATACCTGTTACGGGCGGCGGCGTTGCCACGGTATATTGTTCAGGCAGATGTATGGTTAGTGTTAACCTTTCGTCAGAGGGCATACCCATATCAACCGGGTAGGTTCGCTCAGCTAGTTTGAAAGGGTTAACGTCTATTTTATTCCAAAAAAATGGGTTGAATGTTAGGTCAGTCGTTCCAACGGCTTTATTAAACAAGTCGATCTCCAGATCATATTTTTCAATAAGTGGCTTGTCAAGGCTGTCAATGTCAATGATCTCTGCTTTAAGCACTTTTATTTTGGGCGATTTGCCCTTGAAATCTTCAATATATTCAGCTGTAGAGTTAAATTTTTTGATGGCCGATCTTTTTTCATAGGCATCGTACCCGGTTGAATAAATAATAGCCGTCCCCTTTAATTTACCATCTTCACTCAAAGTAAAATCAAGTGTGCGCGTACTTTTTTCTTTCTGCGGAACGTTTAAATCCATCCAGTCTGAAGGGCTGTCCATGTTAAAAACGCGGCCACGGTCGTTTAAGCAGCGCATGGGAAGCATACCAAATGGCAGTAATGGATCGGTCGCATCTAGCAGGTAGGTTTGGTTATTAAAATCAACTCGTACTATAACATAGTCAAAATCACCAAGCACCGGATAAAGCGAGTTTATCTTGCCATGGTCGCGTGTTGATAATAATACCGGTCTAGCGTTTAGCCCGGCCGCATTAAGCGCGTTGACCAACGATAAATTTATATCGGCCGCATTGCCGGCATGTTTATCTAAGGCGCTGCTAATCCCATTATCACTAATCGGCTCCTCCCGATTGTTGTATTTAAAAAGCTGCTTTATGTATGTATAAATTGATTGTGCTTTTTCAAGAGCGTCAGTTTTTCCTATAATAACAGGTACTATACGGTCTTTGAACAGTCCCGTTTTTTTTAACTGCGATCCAAAAAACAATTCTTTTTTAAGGATAAGGTCCACATCTTTCCATTCTTTTGTAATGTTTTCTTTAATAAAAGTGTATGGACTAGTTTTTTCGACAAGTTCAAAATTGATTATTGACAAAAAATCCTTGGGCGAAGTCATATAATCTTCCTTTACAAAAGCAGGCACGTCACTCATTCCAAAAATAAGTTTTGAACAATCAACGCTTGTGCTTACCCTGCCGTCGCCGCTACCGCCGCCATCAACTGAGAAACAGTTTCGTTCTACAGATGAGGTATTTTTTGTCAGTTTCAACCCGCCTTTTAGCGAAACATTGTAACGCCAATAGGCCGGAATGTGTGCTTCATATTCCGAGTATATTTTGGGGATAAAATCCTGGAATTGCCAAGGATGAAAGTTGTAGAGGTATGGCGAGAACATACGGTACCGGTATTCAATAACACAACCATTTTGCATTGCCGGCATTGCAAATTTATATACCATTACATTTTTGTTTTCTTTTTCAGCATACACCTTGCTTTTTTCAAGCTCGGCTTTCTGCGTTGCTCCATTGTTATCGGTATAATAAGTGACGCCTGTTAATTCCTCAATGGTTTCGTAGGAATCGGCGTCCTCGTTATAATTGTATACCGGAAGCTCCACGGTGCCGCTGTCAAATCCTTTGTTATCAAATATCTTAATCTTAACATGGTACTCAAAAACCAGTTTTATCCGTTCCCCGGTAACCACTTCAATGCTTGCCTGGCCATGTTCCCGTAATACAACTGCATGCGCCGAAGTATCTTTCGGATACGATTTCATGTCCATTTCTTCATCCGAAATGGCCCCGTATGGAAAATCCTGCGCTTTTAAAAGGTTGTTTAAGCAAAGCAGGGCAAAAAGGATAAGTAAGGTTTTTTTCATGACTGTTATAGTTTATTTCTTTTTGAATACCATTTCTGCTTTTTCGGACTGGATGATATTGTTAAACAACTCTTTCAGGTAAGGGTATTCCTGTGAACTGTAAATGGATTTATTGAGCTGGATAATGTGCGAAAACGTAAATGTATTGTCGTCCGATGCCTGGAAATCCGTTAAAAATCGACCACCGTTATTGGGCAATGCAATCCCTACGGCTTTTGGCGGATTATCCACAACATATTGTGCCGGTAAATGCATAAGTAAAGTAGTTCTGTAATCGCCGGGCATTCCCCTGTCAACCGGGTACGAACGTTCTGAAAGTTTATAGGGATTGGTTGTCATCCTGTCTAAGAAAAACGGATTAAAGGTTAAACTGCCTCCGGCTATCTTATCATAAATATTTATTTCCACCTCGTATTTCTCCATAACAGGCTTGTCTAAACTATCCAGGTTGCTGATCTCTGACTTCAGTATTTT
>NZ_CAIWNH010000403.1 GCF_903913935.1 uncultured Mucilaginibacter sp. | reverse complement strand
TCTCCCCGATGCTGCCGTCATCAGATGCAGCTGTCCATAATTTCTTACCGTCCGGCGAAACGTCAAACCCTTCGGATCCTGTGGATACAGGGATCAGCGTTTGTACCCAGTCGTGGTGCGGCGGCGGGGTAAAGCCGTTAGGGAATGGCCTTGAAACAATAAGGCTGTCCTGCAAAATACTTACCGTGCCCGAAGCAACGTTGGTAGTGTACACGCGTTTACCGCCGGGCACTACATAGATCATATGCGTACGGCTTTGGCCTGTGCCCATCACCCAGTCGAATTTGCCGGTAACGGGGTCATACCTTCCAACGGTTTTGGTACCCTCAGCAGTAAACCATACTTTGTCATCAACAAAAGTAATACCATGCGGCCCCATCATCGGGCGGGTATCAATAGTAGGTAAAGCCTTCTGCCCTACCAGGTCAATCACATTCAATTCGTGCATGCTGCCACCGCCATAAATGGTAACATAAGCCGTCTTTCCATCAGCCGAAGCTACTACTTCATGCGGATCGGAACCCACCGGAACGGTCGCAATCACCTTCAGGCTAACCGGGTCTATGATCGCCAAAACATGGTCGCCTTTTGAAAGGGCAAGCAATGTACGGGCAGGTGTTGCCTGCGCAGCGCAATTATTGGTGGTATAAACCAGGGTGGACATTAGTAAACCAGCAGCGAGTACCCTGATGAGACGGGGTTTTATATTTTTCATGATACGAATATTTATAGATCGATACTTTAAAGTTAATAATGGTTTTAATAAGGACCAAGCGATAAGACCCGATTAAGCCGGCTCTTGTTTCTTCCCTTCGCAATCGATAGTAATGTTTACGTCGTTGGATAGGATCATGCTTTCACTGCCCACCCCAAAATCAAGCCGATTTATTTTAAAAGTGCCTTTAAACCCGATTGTATTGTCTTTATCTAAAAAAGTAAATGGCATCTCAATCTGTTTCGACTTATCCTTAATCATTAGGATAAATGTACCCACATAGTTATTTCCGCTTTTATGCTTAAACGCTACGGATTTGAGCGAAATTTTTGGAAAGCGTGCAACGTCAAAAAAATCCGTGCTACGCAGGTGTTCGTCCCGGCTGGAATTATCCGTGTTGATGGTATTTACATCAACCGATGCTTCAATACTACTTGCGCTGAGACTGGCAGGGGTAAAATTGACTTTTGTTACCAACCCGCTGATGGATCCCCCTGTATTTATACCCAGGTTTTTAATTTCAAAGGTAATAGCCGACCGGGTAACGGGTGTTTGTGCATTTGAGCCGGCTTGTGAACTTTGTTTACCTGGCAATTTGGCGGCAACGCTTAAAGCAATTAGGATAAGCATGCTGATATTTATGGTAAGTCGATTTTTAAAATTCATAAACCTTGTCTTTTGGTTCCCGAAGTTAATCACCGCTGATGTCATTTTTTTTTAAAATCGACCCCGGCCGGGAATTTATCGACAGGGGGAAGGTTTTAGGCGATTACCTGTATCACAGCCTCGCTTCCGGCACAGGGCCACGCCAGGGAATCATCCGGGCGGCAAAAAACTCTAATTACATTCTAATACCAGCGGTTAAACTACAGTTACATCTGCGTGTCTCTATTACTTAACAAAATTCAATTTTTATGAAAAAAATATTTTTTATTATTGCCGCATGTTTTATTGGTATTACCAGCGTTAAAGCGCAGATAGCCAAAGGGAATTTATTTGTAGGCACAGGCATTGGCAGTACCACGTATAATTTTGGCAATTACAGCTATACCTATTCAGACGCCAACGTTAAGAACCAGGACCAAAAAGCATATACGTTAAACTTGTCGCCTTCGATAGGGGTTTTCTTAACGGATCATTTAATTTTTGGCGGCAGCCTTAACCTTGCCTACGACCACAATAAAACTGACATTAGTAACACCACCGACAATTTTTTAACGAATAACAGCACTGTGAATACAACTACCTTTACCGCAGGGCCGTTTGTACGTTATTATTTTTTTGATGCAGAACCCAAAAACACCCTTGTTTTTGTTCAGGCTGATGCCGCGGTAGGCACCGGTGGCGGCAGTACCAACGGATCAACACTGTATACAAACAACTCGGCCACCAGTTCAAACGGAAATACCAATGGCATGTTTGTATTTAAGGCCGGGGGCGCAATAGGTGTAACACATTTTATTCAAAAAAATATTGGTTTGGACATTAGCGTGGGCTATGGTTACGATTTACAAAAATATACCACCACACTTAACACGCAAACTACCAATGCCGCCGGGCTTGTAAGTAATACCTCAAGTTCATATAAAGCTTCTATCCCTCAAAACGGCATTACGCTTGCCGCGGGCTTCCACTTTTTTATAAAATAAAAGAATAGGATACAGGAAGGCGAATTGCCTTTTACGCCCTGTTTAATACCCCTGATAAGAGGGCCGCCTGGTTTCGGCAGCCCTCTTTTAGTTTGATTAATGTGGTATGCATTCGCAGGTTTTTACGTGTTTTATAATACCATAATCGCCCGAAACCCAAATCCAATCGACGATACCCGAATTTTTAACGACGATAGCGCGATCTTGCCCAAATCCAGTGGAAATCCATCAATAAAAGCCGGTAGTCGACTTTTAGCTTCTCCTGGTCTATTCCATTTTAATCTTTTCATTTTGTGCAGTTTATTCGTACCGAAAT